>JAFDET010000187.1 GCA_019310195.1 Deltaproteobacteria bacterium | reverse complement strand
ATACGGCGCCGCCCTGCGCTCCGGCCTGCGCGAGGCGCGCGGCGAGCTGGTCTTCTTCAGCGATGCCGACCTGCAGTTCGACCTGCGCGAGCTGGCGGCCCTGCTGCACCACACGGAGCGCTTCGACGTGGTGGCGGGCTACCGGGCTCCCCGCCGCGATCCCGTGGGCCGCCGGGTCCTGGCGTGGGGCTGGGGTCTCCTGGTACGCGCGCTCTTCGGACTGCCCGTCCGCGACATCGACTGCGCCTTCAAGGTCTTCCGCCGACCGGTGTTGGAGTCGATGCCATCCATCGGGGCCTTCGTGAACACCGAGATCCTGGTCCGCGCGCGACACGCCGGCTACCGGATCCGGCAGGTGCCGGTCAGCCATCGGCGGCGACGCCACGGACGCCAGAGCGGCGCCAACCCGCGTGTCATCCTGCGCGCGCTGCTGGAGCTGGCGAGCCTGTACCGCGAGCTGCGGCCGCGCAGCCCGAGGACGCGCACGGCGTGAAGCCGCGGCTGGCCCTGGTGGGGGCCTTCCCGTTTCCGGTTCCCCAGGGCTCCCAGGTCTACTTCGCGGACCAGGCCCGGGCGCTTGGTGCCCTGGGCGCGGAGATCACCCTCTTCGTCCACGGCCGCGGCGCAGGGCCGCTTCCGGCGGACCTCAACGTGGTCGTGGCGCCGGCCGCACTCTCCCCGCGACGCCTGCGCGCGGGGCCCAGCCTGCTGAAGCCCCTGGCCGATGCCGCGCTGGCGCGGCGCCTGGCGTCCGAGGCGGGCCGCCGGCCCTTCGACGCGCTGCTGGCCCACAACGCCGAGGCGGCGCTGCTGGGCCTGGCCGCGCGGGCTCGCATGGGGGCACCGGTCGTGTACGTGGCCCACGCCCTGTGGCGCCACGAGCTTCCGGTCTACGGGCCGGCCAGCGTGGCCGGGCTGCTGGCGCGGGTCGGCGCGGCACTGGACCGCGGCCTGGCCCGCCGCTGCGACGCCATCCTCACGCTGTGCGCTTCCGCCCGCGACGCCCTGGAGCCCTTGGCGCGGGGCCCTGTGGCGCTGATTCCGCCCGGGCTGGCGCCGGGGCCGCCTCCGGATCCCGAGTCGCTGGGGGCCGCCTGCGCACGTCACGGCCTGGAGCCGGGCCGCTTCGCCCTCTACGCCGGAAACCTGGACGCCTATCAGTCCCTCCCCGTGCTGGCCGAGGCCGCGGGCCGGGCGCCTGGGATTCCGTTCGTCGTGGCGACCCACGACGCCCGCGACGCTGCCCCCGAGCCGCTCCGGATCGTGGAGACCCACTCCCCGGGCGAGGTCCGGGCGCTCACCTGGGCGGCCGGGGTCTGCCTGCTGCCGCGCGCCATCCCGGGCGGCTTTCCGATCAAGCTGCTCAACTACATGGAGGCGGGACGGCCAATCGTCGCCCTTCACTCCGTGGCCGACGGCTTCGAAAACGGCCGCAGTGCGCTGCTGCTGGCGGACGGCGCGGGAGCCGCCGCCTGGGCCGAGGCCGTGACGCGCGTCATGAATGACGCGGCATTGGCGCGTCATCTGGGGGAGGAGGCGCGGGCGCTGCTGCTCCGCCGCCACGCCTGGCCCGCCCTGGCCGAGGCCACCCTGGACCTGGTGGCCCGGGCGCGCCACGCTGCAGCCCCATGAAGCGCCGCCGCCTCGCACTCTGGCTTGCCGTCGGGCTGATCGTCGCGTTCGGCGCCGTCACCTGGGTGGCTTTGGAGTCCCAGGAGGTCATCGTCCTGCGGACCGTGCAGGCCGACGCAGAGATCCGCATCACGCGGGTCTGGCTGGCCGAGGCCGAAGGCGCGCTGTGGCTGGAGGCGGCCACGCCGGAGCGCGGCTGGTACCTGGATCTGCAAGCCCAGCGCCGGTTCGAGCTGGAGCGCGGCGGCGAGCGCCTCTGCGTCATCGCCAGCGCCGAGCCCGGCCCGGAAGGCCACGAGAAGATCCGCAGCCTGCTGCGCCAACGCTACGGCTGGGCCGACCGCTGGGTGGCCCTGCTGCAAGACACCTCGCAGTCCATCGCGGTGCGCCTCGACCCCTGCGAGGGAGCCCGCGGGTAAAGCGCCCGGGCCTGCCGACCGACGCGCACGCTAGAATCCTGCGGAATCTGCCTCGACCCCCACCCATCGGGTGCGGGGCCGGGGCCATCTGTGTTTGGACGCATGGGGAGGGACCCGGAGAGGCGATGGGCGAGGCCCTGATCGAGCACGCACTGGAGGCGCCGGGCGATCTGGAACGAATCCTCGACGCCGTGAAGCTGCGCCAGGGGCCGCTGGCGGTCTCCGGCCTGCGCGGAGCCGCGCGCGCCGCGCTGGGCGCCCGCCTGGTGGAGGCCCATCGCGAGCGGCCGGTGCTCTTCCTGACCGCCACGGCCAAGGCCGGCGACGCCCTGCTGGACGACCTGCGCTCGGCCTTGGGCGAAAACGGCGACGGCAGCGGCCGGCTGCGCTTCTTCCCGCGTCACGACACCCCGCCCTACGACCGCTTCTCGCCCCAGCCCTTCGTGGTGGCCCAGCGCATGGACGCGCTCTACCGCTGGCTGGCCAGCGCCGGGCCGTCCCGTGCGAGCCGGCTTCCCGGCGAGCGGCGCGCGCCCGCCGACGAGCCGGCGCCCGTGGTGGTGGCGCCCTGGACCGCCCTGTGCGCACGAGTGCCGTCGCGCGACGTGGTCCGTGCCCGCTCCGTGCACCTGGAGGTGGGCCAGACCGTCGACCGCGACGCGCTGATCGCCACCCTGGTGGCGGCCGGTTACCAGCGCATGGCCCTGGCGGAGGAGCGCGGCGAGCTGGCGGTGCGCGGCGGCATCCTGGATGTCTTCCCGCCCCAACGCGCGCGACCGGTGCGGATCGAGCTGCTGGGCGACGAGGTCGAATCGATCCGCGAGTTCGACGCCGCCAGCCAGCGCTCCCAAGGAAGGCTCGGCCGGGTGGTGGCGCCGCCGCCGCGGGAGCTGCTCTTCGACCGCGACCTGGTGGTGCAACGCTCCGCTGCGATTCGCTCCCTGGCCGAGTCGCAGCGCATCCCCGCCGCGCGCATCGACGAGCTGCTCGACGGGCTGCTGCGCGGACACGTGCCGCCGGGCGCCGAGGCCCTGGCACCGTTGCTTCAGCCGTCCAGCGAGACCCTGCTGGACTTCCTGCCCGACGACACCCGCATCGTGGTGGACGACCTGGCCGCCGGACGCCAGCGCCTGGTGCGCTACTTCGACGAGGCGCTCACCAACTTCGACGCCGCACTCGAGGGCCAGCGTCCCGCCCTGCCCCCGGCCGAGCTGCTGCTGGAGCCGGACGCCATCGTCGACGCAGTGCTGGCGCGCAATCCGGTGATCCTGGAGCACCTGGGCGTGGAGAGCGACGTCGCGAGCACGGCCCGTTTCGCCGTGCGCGCCTTCGCCCACGACGAGCTGCGCAGCGCCCTGACGCGCCAGCGCACCCACGACCGCGCACTCGAGCCGCTGGTGGAGGCGCTCGAGCGCTGGCGCGAACAGGATTGGCGCGTGGTGCTTGCGGTGCCCGCCCTCTCGGCGGCGGAGCGCCTGCGCGCCCTGCTGGCCGAGTACGGCGTGCGCAGCCAGGTGGCACGGGACCCGCGGCCCGTGTGGCGCTGGTCCCGCCCGGGGTACGTGGAGATCCGCCTGGCCCGCGTGTCCCAGGGCTTCGCGCTGCCCATCGAACGCCTGGTGGTGATCACCGAGGAGGAGATCTTCGGCCCGCGTCACAAGCGCCGCGTGCGCTCGCGCTGGCACGAGGGCCCGGGCGTCGAGGCCCTGGGTCAGCTGGAGACGGGCGACCCGCTGGTGCACGCCGAGCACGGCATCGGCACCTACCGCGGCCTGGTGGAGCTGGAGCCCGGCGGCGTACCCGGCGAGTTCCTGCGCCTGGAGTACCTGGGCGGCGACCGACTCTTCCTGCCCGTGCACCGGCTGAACCTGGTGCAGCGCTACGTGGGCGCCGACGGCCACCCGCCGCGGCTGGATCGCCTGGGCGGAACCTCCTGGGGGAAGACGCGCCGCTCGGTGAAGAAGTCGCTGAAGATGATGGCCTCGGAGCTGCTCAAGGTGCACGCGGCCCGCGAGCTGGCCGAGGGGTTCGCGTTCTCGCCCCGCGACCGCGCGCTGGAGGAATTCGAAGGCACCTTCCCCTACGAGGAGACCCCCGACCAGGCGGCAGCCATCGAGGACGTGGTGGCGGACATGCAGAAGTCGCGACCCATGGACCGCCTGGTGTGCGGCGACGTGGGCTACGGAAAGACCGAGGTCGCCGTGCGCGCCGCGTTTCGCTCCGTCATGGACGGCAAGCAGGTCGCGGTGCTCGTCCCCACCACGATCCTGGCGCAGCAGCACGAAGAGACCTTCCAGGAGCGCTTCGAGGGGCACCCGGTGCGTGTCGAATCCTTCTCGCGCTTCCGCTCGAACAAGGAGTCCACCGCGGTGCTCGAGGGCCTGGCGTCGGGCACCGTCGACATCGTCATCGGAACGCACCGCCTGCTCCAGAAGAGCGTGGTCTTCCGCGATCTGGGCCTGCTGGTGGTGGACGAGGAGCACCGCTTCGGCGTGCGCCACAAGGAGCGCATCAAGCAGCTCAAGAAGACCGTGGACGTGCTCACGCTCACGGCGACGCCGATCCCGCGCACGCTGCAGATGGCCTTCACCGGGCTTCGTGACCTGTCGGTGATCGAGACGCCGCCGGAGAACCGCCTGGCGATCCGCACCCAGGTCTGCCGCTTCTCCGAGGAGCTGGTGCGCGAGGCGATCCTGCGCGAGGTGCGCCGCGGGGGGCAGGTCTTCTTCGTGCACAACCGCGTGCAGAGCATCGGCGCCTTCGCCGAGCTGCTGGGCCGCGTCGTGCCCGAGGTGCGCGTGATCGTGGCGCACGGGCAGATGCGCGAACGCGAGCTCGAGGAACGCATGCTGGCCTTCGGACACGGCGAGGCGGACGTGCTGCTGTGCACGACCATCGTGGAGAGCGGGCTCGACATCCCGCGCGCCAACACCATCCTGATCGACCGCGGCGATCGCCTGGGCCTGGCGCAGCTCTACCAGCTGCGGGGCCGCGTGGGGCGCAGCTCGCACCGCGCCTACGCCTACATCATGGTGCCGGGCGAAGCGGCGCTCAGCCATGACGCCCAGCGCCGGCTCCAGGCGATCCAGGACCTCTCCGAGCTGGGCTCGGGCTTCCGCCTGGCCAACATGGACCTCGAGATCCGCGGCGCCGGCAACCTGCTGGGCGGAGAGCAGTCCGGGAACCTGGCCGCCGTGGGCTACGAGACCTACATGGACATGCTGACCGAGACCGTGGAGGAGATGCGCGGCAACGTGCGCGAGACCCAGGTGGACCCGGAGATCCGCCTGCCGGTGGCCGCGCGACTACCCGAGAGCTTCGTGGAGGACGTGTCCCAGCGCCTGGTCCTCTACAAGCGGCTGGCCAGCTCACCCGACGACGCCGACGTGGATCGGATCCGCGACGAGCTTCTGGATCGCTACGGCCCGCTGCCCGTGGAGGCCGAGCAGCTCCTGGAGGTGATCCGGCTCAAGATCCACGCGCGCGCGCTGGGCATCGCCGCGGTGGACTGGGCACGCGGCGAGATCGTGATGACGGCGGGCCCCGCGACGCGCATCGATCCCAAGCGGCTGGTCGGCCTGATGACCCGGGCCGCTTCGGGCATCCGCGTGGCGCCGGATCACAAGATCTACGCGCCCGCGGAGACGCCGGATCCCGAGGTGCTCTTCCCGGCCGCGCGGCGGCTGCTGCAGCGTCTGGCGGGCGGAAACGGCGCGGCCGCGGCCGGTTGAGCCCACTCCTGCCGGTGGGCTGCACACGTCCCCCGTCACCTTCACGCGTCGCCGAGCCACTTACCGGCGAGGAGTGATCCATGCGCCGCGACTACATGCTCAACAACACCGATGTCATCCTCTCGCTGCTGCGCTCGGGCTACGCGCACAACTGCCCGCGCTGCGAGCGCGGAATGCACGTGGCCTACGGTTCGGGCCTGTGCGTGTGGTGCTACAACGAGCAGCGCAGCGCGGATCGCGCGCCGCAGATCACGCGCAGCGTCAGCAAGCGCCGGCCGCGACGTCCGGCCGCCGAGCCGGCGCTGGAAGCCGCCTCCTAGAGCAGATCGGCGAAGACGAAGCCGTCGCGCTCCACCACCTCGCCGGTCTGTACCTCCAGTCTCTTCGAGAACATCGGGCCGTCGGTCGCGAAGCTGTGGAACTCCCCGTTCTCTCCGCACGGGTCCACGCCGGCCGGCAAGTCGGCCAGGAAGTCTGCGTCGAAGACGCGTCCGGCAAAGCCGCGGTCGAGCTGTCGCGGGTCCACGCAGGTGATGTGGGCGCGCAGCCCAGCGGCCACCATGGTCCGGGCCAGCTCGTCTGTGGGAATCCCCCAGATGGGAAACAGCGGCTCGAGGCCTGTCCCGTCGAGCTGACGCTCGCGGTAGGCGCGGATGTCTTCCAGGAAGAGATCGCCGAAGGCCATGGCCTCCACGCCTTCGCTCTGCGC
>JAFDET010000417.1 GCA_019310195.1 Deltaproteobacteria bacterium | reverse complement strand
AGCGGCGGCCTCCGCCGGCGAGACCCTGGCGACGCCGCCCCCGAAGCCGACCTTGGCGCCCGAGCCGGCCCAGGCTCCCTTCCCGGGCATTGCCACGGCGCCCGCGGCCGCGCCAGACACCCCTGCGGAACGCACGCTCAGCGAGATCGAGCGCCGGCTGCGCCACATCGAGACGCGCATCGAGGAGATGGCGGACTCGCGCGAGCGGCTCGACCGGCAGCTCGCAGCCCACACCGAGGAGTTGCGCGTCCAGCGCTCGGCCATTGCGCGCGCGCAGCGGGTTCTGCGCAACCTGACGCGTCCCGACGACGGAGGTGACGGGCCGCCCAGCGCTTCCGGAGGCTCCTGAGCGCGAGACAGCGCGTCCCCCGTTTTCCATCGGGGACCTGGGAAGAAATCGCACCCAGAACCGGGGGTTTTCCCTGACCCTACGGCCTTCCCCCGAGGCGGACGGACCCCTAGAGTGAGGTTCGCGACGACGCCCGACACGATTCCCGGTCGGGCGCGCAGCTCGGGGGACCGGATGCAGACCAAGATCGTACTGGCGGACGACCACCGGCTCGTGCGGGAGGGCCTGCGCCGCCTTCTGGAAGAGCGCGACGACTTCGAGGTGGTCGGCGAGGCCACGACCGGACACGAGGCCGTGCAGCTCGCCGCCGACAAGCAGCCCGACCTGGTGCTGATGGACATCTCGATGCCGGGCCTCTCCGGAATCGACGCAACCCGTCGCATCTGCAAGAACGGGAGCACCGCCAAGGTCCTGATCCTGTCCATGCACGACAACCGCAGCTACGTGGAGGAGGTGCTTCGCGCCGGCGCCTCGGGCTACGTCCTCAAGGACTCGGCTGCCGCCGACCTGCTGCAGGCCATCGACGCCGTGCGCGCGGGCGACTCCTTCCTCTCGCCCACCATCACGCAGCAGGTGGTGGATGCGATCGCCCACCCTTCGGAGCGTCCCGAGGCCGCGCTGGCGTCACTCACGGACCGGGAGCGCGAGGTCCTGGCGCAGATCGCCGAGGGCCTCTCCAGCAAGCAGATCGCCAAGGAGCTCGGCGTCTCGCTCAAGACCATCGAGTCCCACCGCGCCAACCTGATGGACAAGCTGGACATTCACAAGGTGTCGGGGCTGGTCCGGTTCGCGATCCGCAGCGGCCTCGTTACCGCGTAGGCCGAGGGCGCTAAACCCTACCCGGACCGCGCGCCCACCGG
Source organism: Deltaproteobacteria bacterium (assembly GCA_019310195.1). Taxonomy (GTDB): domain Bacteria; phylum Myxococcota_A; class UBA9160; order UBA9160; family JAFDET01; genus JAFDET01. The sequence continues at coordinate 2,259 of JAFDET010000417.1, read as the reverse complement.
AGCAATCCTTTGCCGGCCGAGGCCCTTCGCTCGCCTGCGGCTCACTGCGCACACCGCAGCGGCCCGCCACCAGAGCCCCGCTACGAGGGTGGTGCTTGCGGGCCATAGGCTCGATCGGTGAATCAGCCCAGGCAGGGCTGCGAAGCGGGCGGTCGAGGTCCGATAACGCTCGATGTGACTCCCTCGAGGATCTCAGGCTCGGAGGACCGTAGGCGGGCTCCGCCGCGCCGCCCGACCCGGAGGCTTGGGCTTGCGGGCCGCGAGATCTGAGGGACAGGCACCCGGGTGGGGCCATGTGCTGGTGCTACTCGAGGACGAGGACCAGGTAGCCCTGGACTTCGCGGGTGCCGTCGTAGATCGAGGACTCCAGCAGCAGGCGCTCGGGCTCGCCGGCTCGCCACGAGACCACGGAGCCCAGCGCGGCGGGCACGGCTTCCTCGGTGAGCACCGGGATCGAGGGCAGCACCACCGCGCCCAGGGTGTCGGCGATGGCCGACGCGTAGTGCGAGACGCCGACTCCACCGCGGACTCCAGCTCGTAGGCGTCGGCGCCCATCATCTCGGTCACGATCACTTCGAGGGAGGCGCGGGAGAAGACCACGGCCATCATGCCGCCCACGCCGCCCTGGAGCTCGAAGAAGATCGCCGAGCCGTCCTCGGCCAGAGCGGCGGCGCGCGGCACGGTGCCGGCGTCCACAGGCTGGGCGCGAGGAACCTCCATCCAGATGGTCCGGTTGATCAGGCGCGCCAGGGCGCCCGCCGCGTGACCGGCCCCGATGCTGGCCAGCTCCCGCGCCCGGTCGAGCCCGGACGGCTGTGCTTCCGGCAGGAGCCCGCTCATACCAGCTGCCCCACGTCCAGCAGGAAGACCGGCCGGCCGTCGCCCAGCACCGTGAGGCCGGCCAGGGTGCGCAGCCCCGCGAAGAGCGAGGGCACCGGCTTCACGTAGATCTCCTGCTGGCCGTCGAAGCAGTCGGCGCGCAGCGCCACGCGTTGGCCGCGCAGCTCGACGATGGCCAGGGCCGCCACGGCGGGCCGCTCGCCGCGCCGGGCCCAGCCCAGGCAGTCCGCCAGGTCCAACACCAGCAGCGGCTCGTCATCCACCATCACGAAGGCCTCCTGTCCGGCCTCCTCGATGTCCACGTCGGGAACCTCGACCAGTCGCTCCACCTTGGAGACGGGAAGCGCCACCGATTCGCCGGCCGCTTCGAGCAGCAGCACGCGCTGCACGGCGGCGGTCACCGGCACCACCAGCGCCGTCGAGGTCCCGTGACCGGGCTGGCTGGCGATCTCGATGTGCCCGCCAAGACTTTCGATGCTGGTCTTCACCGCATCCATGCCGACGCCGCGGCCCGAGATCTCGGAAACACGGCCCGCCGTGGAGAGACCCGGCCGGAACACCATGGCCGCGATCTCTTCCGGCGGCAGGTCGTCGGCCAGGTCCGGATGGATGATGCCGGCCGCCACGGCCCGGGCGCGCACGCCCTCCAGGTCGATCCCGCGCCCGTCGTCGGAAACGGCGATGCGGATCGAGTCGCGCTCGCGGCGCGCGGCGATCTCGATACGCCCGATCTCCGGCTTCCCCGCGGCGCGCCGATCCTCGGGCGGCTCGATGCCGTGATCCACGGCATTGCGGACCAGGTGGCCCAGGGGGTCGGCCAGGCGGTCCAGGATCGAGCGGTCCAGCTCCAGCTCGGCCCCGCTGATCTCCACCTCGACCCGACGGCCACAACGCTGCGCCACGTCCCGGGCGACCCGCGGCAGGGTGTCGATCACCCTCAGCAGGGGCGTGGTGCGGAGCGCCATGGCACGCCGCTGGAGCTCGCCCACGACGCGCTCCATGCGGTCGAAGCCGGTGGTGAGCGCCCCCCGCGTGGGGACGTCCTGGATGGATGCGGTGGTGCGCAGCTGGCTGGTGCTCAGGATCACTTCGCCCACGGCGGAGAGGAAGCGGTCGAGGGTCTCGGTGCGCACCCGCACCTGCGGTGGGGGGACTGGAGCCGCCGGGGTCTCGGGGGCGCCGGCGTCCGAAGTCGGCGCGGCGGCCCGCGCGGGCGGCTCTGCGCCGCCTAGATCAGGGCTTTTTTTTCGGTGTCGTCCTCTTTGGGAGAGGGCTCGAGGGCCGCCAGGAGGGCGGGGTCCCCGGCCGGCGCTTCCCCCGTCTGGGCCACGTGCGCCAGCATGGCTTCCATCACTTCGAGGCCGCGGAAGAGCAGGGGCAGGTCGTCCACGCTGCAGATGCGGCCGGCCGAGCGGACCG
>JAFDET010000186.1 GCA_019310195.1 Deltaproteobacteria bacterium | reverse complement strand
GGGGCCGCGCTTACCGTGGGCGTGGGCATGCTGCGGCTCTGGCGGCGGAGCGGTCAGCTACCGGAGCTCCTGCTCGGCTCCCACATCCTGATCCTGATCGCCGGTTACGCGTTCGAGTTCGGGGGCATGCTGGGCCAGAGCGTACTGGGAGAGGGCGGAGCCTGGGCTCTGCGTGCCGCAGGCAACCTCTGCTACGCGGTCTGCATCCTCTCCTACCTGTTCTTCAACTGGCGCGTCTTCCGGCCCCAGAGCCGCACGGCAGCGGGGGTGACGTTGGCCTGCACGGCGGGGCTGGCCGTTGGTTACTGCGGCGAGCTTCTGACCGGGAGCTTCGCGCTGGTTCCGGAGCGCTTCGCGCTGCCCTGGTTCTGGATCGCGTACATCCCGCGCCTGGTGACCATGGGCTGGGCGGCCGGCGAAGGCCTGGGCCATTGGGGCCGCATGCGTCGCCGCGCGCGTCTCGGCATCGAGAGCCCGCTGCTGGCGCACCGCTTCCTGCTCTGGGGACTGGCTGCGGCGTCGGAGCTCGCGATCTACTTCGTGGCGGGTGTGGCGTTGCTGAGTCCCGCTCCCACCGCGTTCCTGGTCGGGCTGCCGGCGCTGCTCATCTCCGCGCTGGGTGTGGCGGGCGCCGCGACCATCTACCTGGCCTTCCTGCCGCCCGGCTTCTACCGCCGCTGGGTGCTCTCCGGCATGGACGCCTAGAACGCGCCGACGCCGCTCGCGGGCATTCGGCTCAGCCGCGTTTGCCCGCCTGGAGCACGCCCAGCTTGTCGCGGTAGCGGCTGCGCAGGTCGGAGACGTCGCCGCGCGCGAGCCCGAGCTCATCGGCGATGGCGTTGATCTCGTTGTTCTCCGTGGTGGAGATCGTGCCGTCGGCCGCCGCCACGGCGAACAGGCAGGAGATCAGCTCCAGCCGCTGCTCGGGCGTGGAGGCGGCGCGAAACTCCCGGGTCACCACGTAGTTCTCGGTGCCGCCGAGCAGCCGGTTCTGGCTCTTGGCGATCTCCACGGCCAGTGCCGCCTCTTCTTCGGAGAGGCCCGCCACGGCCGTGACCCGGCGTTCCATCTCCAGGGTCTCCTCTGCGTCGATCTCGAGGTCGGCGTTGGCGATGCGGGCCAGCACGAAGGCGAAGGCCGCGAGCAGGCGGGCCTTCTCGGGCTCGAGCCGCTCCAGGCGCGCGGCAATGCGGCGCACAGTCTCGCTTTCGGCGCCGCTCCGGGACGTGGAGCGGTCTCGGCCCAGACCCAGAAAACGCAGCAGGGACAAGGGGATTCCTCCGGTCGGCGGAGCATCGCCCATCCCCCGCCGGCTGGCCACGGGGAACGCGGGCTCCGATCTGGTAACAGGTCCGCTGGATGCACCTCGAGATTGCGGAACGCCCCGGCTACCGGCGCCGCAGCGTGGCAGCGCTGCTGATCGCGCTCCTGCTTCCAGCGGGCGCCGCGGCGGGGCCCGCCACGGGCCTGGACCATCCCTTCCCGCCGCTGCGCGGAGAGGCGCCCACCGTGGAGCGCGTCGCGCTCGGCCGCGCGCTCTTCTTCGACCCGATCCTCTCGCGCGACCGGGACCTTTCCTGCGCCCACTGCCACCAGCCCGGCCACGGGCTCGCCGACGGGCTGCCCCGGGCGCGGGGCCGCGGCGGCCGCGCGCTGCGCCGCAACACACCCGGCTTGTACAACGTCGGCTACAAGGCACGGCTCTTCTGGGACGGCCGGGCGCCGGACTTGGAGAGCCAGGTGCTGGGGCCGCTGCTCTCCCCCGATGAGATGGCCGCGGACCCGGTCCAGGTGGTGGAGCGGCTGCGCGCCATCCCGGCCTACCGCGACGGCTTCGCGCGCGCCTTTCCCGAGGCCGGCGACGATGCCGTGTCGCTGGACTCGCTCGCCCGCGCGCTGGCGGCCTTCGAGCGCATCCTGGTCTCCCAGGACTCGCGCTACGACCGCTACGCGGCCGGCGATCGCAGCGCGCTCTCGGAGTCCGAGCGGCGCGGCCTGACCCTGCTGCGCTCGCTGAACACGCGCTGCTTCGAGTGCCATCCACCACCTACCTTCGACGTGCCCCACGCGACGGGGATCGGCGTACCCGGCGACGACGACGGCGCCGGGGGCGTGGAGGGCATTGCCGAGCGGCGCGGCTTCTTCCAGGTGCCCAGCCTGCGCAACGTGGCGCGGACGGCGCCCTATATGCACGACGGATCCCTGAAGACGCTGGACGAAGTGGTGCGCTTCTACGCCCGGGGCGGAGGCCGCGCCCACGGCGTAGATCCCGCCCGCATCGACGACCAGATCCGTCCGTTCAGCCTGCGCGACTCGGAGGTGGCGGACCTGGTGGCCTTCCTGGGCTCGCTGACCGACGAGTCCGCGAGCCCCTCCGTGCCCGACTCGGTACCGTCGGGGCTTCCGGTGCTGGAGCGTCGTCCCGCAACCCGAACCTCGGAGTCCCAGCCATGAGAACCGCGATCCGGGTGGGCGGGCTGTGCGCCGTCCTCCTGCTCGCCGCCGCGCCGGCCGCGGCCAGGGTGATCCACGTCGCCTCCGGCAAGAGCATCCAGAAGGCGCTGGACCAGGCCGAGCCCGGCGACGTGGTCGAGGTGGAGCCCGGCACCTACCGCGAGGCGCTCACGGTGGATACGCCGGACATTGCCCTGCGCGGCATCGTGCGGGGCGGCGAGCGTCCCGTGCTCGATGGCGGCGGCGAGCTGAACGACGGCGTGATCGCCTCCGGGAGTCCGTTTCGAATGAGCGGCTTCCGAGTCCAGCACTACAAGGGCAACGGAGTCAGCACCCAGCGCGTTCGGGGCGTCCACATCGAGGATCTGGTGGTGGACGACACGGGGCTCTACGGCGTGTATCCGATCATGTCCCGGGATGTCACGGTCACCCACTGCACCATCACGCGGATCCGGGACGCGGCGATCTACGTGGGCGAGTCGCGCCGTGCGCTGGTGGCCCACAACGAGGTGCACCACAACGTGGCGGGCATCGAGATCGAGAACACCAGCGACGCCGACGTGCGGGACAACCTGGTCTACGACAATACCGCGGGGATCCTGGTCTTCGTGCTGCCGCTCAAGCTCCAGAAGGAGGGCCGGCGTACCCGCGTCCACCGCAACTGGGTGGTCCGCAACAACACACCCAACTTCGGCGACCCCCATGCCATCGTCGGGCGGCTTCCCTATGGCGGCGGCATCCTGGTGATGGCCGCCGACGACACCGTCGTCGAGAACAACTGGGTCAAGGACAACCACTCCTACGGGATCGGCGTGGTGCGGCTGGACAGGAGGGAGTCCCTCCGGGACTTTGCACTGGAGCCCAGGACGGACCGGGTGCGGGTCGGCGCGAACTACTTCTACCGGAACGGGCTCGATCCCCACCCCAGCGTCGTCGAGCGCTGGGGCCGCGGCGCCGACCGGATCTGGGACGGAACCGGCCGCGGCAACTGCTTCGCCCCCAATGCGCAGGCCACCGGCGCCGGAGTTCCAGCTCCGGCCTGCGCGGAGGTCGAAGCCGCCCCGCCGTCCGACACGACAGGGTGGCCACCCGAACCCGCGCCGGCTCCGGCGGCGGCCCCGCTCACCGAGGCGGACCACGTCGTCACCATCCGCGGCATGCGCTACGAGCCCAAGCACCTGGAGGTACGCCTGGGGGACACCGTGCGCTGGTTGAACCAGGACGCGCTTCCCCACACGGTCACCAGCGGGGCGGGCCGGGAGGTCCTGCGTACCCCCCTGGACTCGCCGTACCTGATGCCGGGAGACAGCTTCCAGTACACGTTCCCCGCTGCGGGGCGTTACGAGTACCTGTGCCAGCCTCACATGGACCAGGCGCCCATGCGCGAGGCCACGGTGACGGTGGTAGAGTGAGCGTTCATGGCTCTTCCCGAAGGCGACGACGCGATCCTGCTGCTCCACAACCCGCGCTGCTCCAAGAGCCGGGCCGCCTTGGCGTTGCTGGAGGAGCGCGGCGTGGCCTTCGACGAGCGGCGCTATCTGGACGACCCGCTCAGTGCCGACGAGCTGCGGGATCTGCAGGAGCGTCTGGGCCGGCCGCCCCGAGAGTGGCTGCGGACTGGCGAGGAGGCCTGGAAGCAGGCGGGCCTCGGCTCCGACGCCGCCGACGCGGCCGTGCGGGAGGCCATCGCTGCCCAGCCGATCCTGCTGGAGCGCCCCATCGTGGTGCGCGGGTCACGCGCGGCCGTGGGTCGCCCTCTCGAGCAGATCCTCGAGCTGTTGGACTGACCGGTCGTCCGTGCTCCCTGTGGTAGCCTCCCCAAGATGATCGATCCCGAGGAGAAGGCCCTCCTCGAGGCGCTGCGCGCAGGCGACGAGGCCGCCTACGAGAAGCTCGTTCGCGAGCACACGGGCCGCATGCTGTCCGTGGCGCGCCGCTTCCTGCGCGAGGAGGACGACGCGCGGGACGCCGTCCAGGACGCCTTCGTCTCGGCCTTCCGCGCCATCGGTAACTTCGAGGGCGGATCGCGCATCTCAACCTGGCTGCATCGTATCGTGGTGAACGCCGCCCTGATGAAGCTCCGCACGCGGCGTCGCAAGCCGGAGGAGTCCATCGACGAGCTGCTGCCGCGCTGGACGGACGACGGGCACCCGGAGCAGGCGCCCACGCCGTGGTCCGCCGAGAAGCTGCTTCAGCGCGACCGCGTGAGGGGCCTCGTCCAGAGCGGGATCGACCAGCTGCCCGACACGTACCGCGAGGTGCTGCTGTTGCGCGATATCGAGGAGCTGGACACGGCCGAGACGGCAAAGCTGCTCGGCATCTCCTCCAATGCCGTCAAGACGCGGCTGCATCGGGCCCGCCAGGCGTTGCGCGAGTTGCTCGACCCCGCCTTGCGTGAGGATGCGTGATGTTGACTTGCCGCGAGTTCGCCGACTTCCTGAGGGCGTACCTGGAAGCCGATCTGCCCAGCGACCAGCAGGAGGCCTTCGAGGACCACGTGCGGATCTGTCCGCCGTGCGTGAACTACCTGGATACGTACAAGGAAACCGTCCGCCTGGGTCGCTGCGTGTGCGAGGACGGCGGCGGTCCCCCGCCCGCCGACGCACCGGAGGACCTGATTCGCGCGATCCTGGTCGCGCGCGGCACGCATGGGACGGGTGGGTCGGGTTAGGCGAGAGCGGAGTCCACGGCGGCGGCCAGGGCCTCCAGGCCCTCGGTCACGTCGCCCTCGGCCACGTGCACGCGCAGGGCGCGGCGCTCGCGTTCGCAGAGCACGTCGAAGTCGCCTCGGGACTGGGCGTCCTTGAGCACGCCGAAGCTCATGCGCTGGCCGGGGATGGGCAGGTCCTCGGCGTCGTGGGCCGTGACCTCCAGCACCACCGCGGAGTTGGGCCCGCCCTTGTGGAGCTGGCCCGTGGAGTGCAGGAAGCGCGGTCCGAAGCCCAGGGTGGTGGCGGCGCGGGTGGCGTCGCGCACCCGGTGCCGCAGGGCCTCCAGCGGCGCGGCATGGGCGTCGCAGCGCTCGACGAAGGCATTCAGCGCCAGGTAGTCCCCGGCTCCGATGCGCCCCAGGTGGGCGGCCAGCAGGGACTGCAGATCGGCGGCGGGGCCGAGCGCGGCCGCATTGGCGTCGTCCGCGTACGCCGACAGCGCGCCAGAAGAGAGCCGCGCTGCGGTTTCCGGAAGCTCGCCGGACTCCTCGTAGGCGGTGACCAGCCCGCGCGCCGCGACCTTGGCAGCCTCTACGTCGGGCTGGTCGAACGGGTTCACACCAAGGACCGCGCCGGCGGCCGCTGTGGCGATCTGCCAGCGGTAGAACTCGGCGCCCAGCTCGGCGGGCGACTCCACGTCGATACGCAGCACGGGCTGGCCGGCCGCGGCCAGCGCCTCCAGTGCGTGGTCCTGGTCGGGGTCGGGTGCCGAAGCCAGGCGCACGTAGGCGAAGGCCCGGTCCCGGCCGTAGCGTTCGCTGGCGGCCAATCCCTCGCCGTCCACCGGCACGATGCCGCGGCCGTTCTTGCCGGTGGACTCGGCGATCAGCTGCTCCAGCCAGGCGCCCAGACTGGCCAGTCCCGGTGAAAGCACCAGCGTGAGCTTGTCGCGGCCGGCTGCGGCCAGAGCGCCCAGCATCACACCGAGCTCCACCGCGGGATCCACCTCGCCGGCCAGGCGCCGCGCCCGGCCCAGCAGATCCTCCACGTCGATCCCCAGCACCGCGGCCGGAAGCAGCCCGAAGGGCGAGAGCGCCGAGAAGCGTCCGCCGATCTCGGGC
>JAFDET010000185.1 GCA_019310195.1 Deltaproteobacteria bacterium | reverse complement strand
ATCGTGGTCGTGGTTGCGGCTGCGGTGCTGGGGTTGGCCGGGGTGGCCGCCATGGGCGACCTGGCGGTGGACGCTTTTCCGGATGTCACCAACGTGCAGGTGGTGGTGGCCACGGAGGCGCCCGGGAACGCCCCGGAGGACGTGGAGCGCCAGGTCACGGTCCCCCTCGAGCTGGTGATGGTCGGCATGCCGGGGCTCGTCGAGGTGCGCTCCGTCAGCCGCAACGCGCTGTCGCAGATCACCCTGGTGTTCAGCGATGAGGTGGACGTCTACGACGCCCGCACCATGGTGCTGGAGCGCCTGGAGTCGGTGGAAGACAAGCTGCCCCCGGGCGTGCTGCCGGGCCTGGGGCCGGTGACCACGGGCTTGTCCGAGGTCTACCTCTATACCCTGGAGCGATCCGACGACGGGGAGACGCCGCTCTCCAAGCGGGAGCTGACCGAACGCCGCACGATCCAGGACTGGGTGGTGCGCCCCCTGCTGCGCAGCGTGCCCGGCGTCGCCGACGTGACCTCGGTGGGGGGGTACGAGCGGCAGTACCAGATCTTCGTCGATCCCGAGCAGCTCGCCTACTTCGACCTGACCGCGCGTGAGGTCTACGAGGCCATCGCCAAGAACAACGCCAACAGCGGCGGCGGGATCCTTCCGCAGTACGAACAGCAGTACCTGGTGCGGGGGGTGGGCCTGATCCGCTCGGTCACCGACATCCGAGACATCGTGCTGCGGGAGAGCGAAGGCACGCCGATCTTCGTGCGCGACGTGGCCGAGGTCGGGATCGGTCGTGGGGTTCGCTACGGCGCGGTCGTAAAGAACGGTGTCACCGAGTCGGTCGGCGGCATGGTGCTCATGCAGGCCGGCGGCAACGCGCGGGACATCGTGACCCGGGTCAAGGTGCGGGTGGACGAGATCAACGCCGCCCAGCGGATCCCCGGCGAGCTGCAGATCGTGCCCTTCTACGACCGCTCGGAGCTGGTCAATGGGGCCCTCGGCACCGTGGCCAGCGTGCTGATGCAGGGCACCGCGCTGGTGGTGCTGATGCTGCTGCTCTTCCTGGGCAACCTGCGCAGCGCCTTCATCGTGGTGGCCACCCTGGTGCTGACGCCGCTGATCACCTTCATCGTCATGAGTCGAGCGGGCATCAGCGCCAACCTGATGTCGCTGGGCGGCATGGCCATCGCCATCGGCATGGTGGTGGACGGCTCGGTGGTGGTGGTGGAGAACGCCTACCGGCATCTCACCCGAACGCGCGGTCAACCCCTGAGCAAGCGGGCGCTGGTGCAGTGGGCGGCCACCGAGGTGGGCACGCCGGTTCTCTTCGGCGTCGGAGTGATCTGCCTGGTCTTCATGCCGCTGATGACCCTGGAGGGCATGGAGGGCAAGATGTTCGCCCCCCTGGCCTACGTCATCGCCATCGCCATGTTCGTCTCGCTGGTCCTGTCCCTGACGCTGTCGCCGGTGCTGTGCAGCTACCTGCTCAAGCCGGGCTCCGGGAAGGAAACCTTCATCATCCGCGTGATCGAAGGGCCGTACCTGCGGCTCCTGACCTTTGCACTGCGCCACGGGGGCGTCACCCTGGCGGTTTCGGCGCTGCTGCTCGTAGGAAGCTGGTCGCTGGTTCCGCTGCTGGGCACCTCGTTCGTACCGGAGATGAAGGAGGGGTCGCTGGTTCCGGGGATGTTCCGCTCCCCGAACATGTCCTTCTCCGAGTCCGTGGAGGCGGAGCTCGAGGCCACGCGACTGATCGCCGAGACCCCCGGCGTGACGCTGGTCGTTTCCAACCTGGGCCGCGGGTGCGATCCCACCGAGGTTCAGCCCGAGTGGGAGTCCACGCCGATCGCCACCCTCTTGCCCCGCGACCAGCTTCCCAATGGTTGGGACCAGAACGACGTGGCCGAGGCCCTGCGCAAGACCCTGGCCGACATGCCCGGCGTGAGCATCGTCATGGCCCAGCCGATCTCCGACCGCGTCGATGAGATGGTGGCCGGCGTCAAAGCGGACCTGGCCGTCAAGATCTTCGGAGATGACCTGGTCTACCTGAAGGAGACAGCCGACGCCGTGGCCCATGCGATACGCCAGGTCGAAGGAGCCCGGGACGTGCGCGTGGAGCAGGTATCCGGCCAGCAGTACCTGACCATCGAAATCGACCGCCGCGCCATCGCGCGCTTCGGGCTGAACGTGGCCGACGTGAACGACGTGATCCGGACCGCCGTGGGCGGGCGCCAGGCCACCGAGATCTACGAAGGGGAGCGGCGCTTCTCGGCAGTGGTTCGCTTTCCGGAGCGCTTCCGGAACTCACCCGAGGCCATCGAGCGGATCCGGCTGCGTTCGGCCACGGGCGCCATCGTGCCCCTCTCGGAGCTGGCGCGGATCGACATCCGGGACGGGCCCGTGCAGATCTCTCGCGAGGCGGCGCGGCGCCGCATCTACGTGGCGGCCAACGTGCAGGACCGGGACCTGGGCGGCTTCGTGGCCGAGGTGCAGCGCGTCGTGGCCGAGGGCGTGTCCCTGCCCGATGGTTACTTCCTCAAGTGGGGCGGCCAGTTCGAGAGCCTGGAGCGGGCCAGCGCGCGCCTGGCGTTCATCATCCCCATCACCTTCGCCGGCGTCTTCTTCCTGCTCTTCCTGTTCTTCGATTCGGTGCGCTATGCGCTGCTGATCATGCTGGTGATTCCCTTCGCCACCATCGGAGGCATCGTGGGCCTGGTGATCTCCGGGGAGTACCTCTCGGTGCCGGCGTCGGTGGGCTTCATCACCCTGGGCGGCATGGCGGTGCTCAACGGGGTGGTGCTGGTCTCGTTCATTCAGGACTTGCAGGCCCGGGGACGCCAAAGGGTGTCGGCGATCGTGCGCGGCTCCACGGACCGGCTGCGGCCCGTGCTGATGACCGCGACCACCTCGCTGCTCGGGCTGGCGCCGTTCCTGTTCGCCACGGGCCCCGGCTCCGAGGTGCAGCGGCCACTCGCCGTGGTGGTCATCGGCGGTCTGATTACGTGCACGCCCCTCACGCTGATCGTGCTCCCGGTGCTCTACGAGTTTGCCAGCGGCGAAAAGGACGAGGACGACGATCTCGAGTCCGCCGCCGCCATGCGGGCGCGACGCCGTCCGGCGCGGTTCTCGTCCGGCCCCATCTCCGAGTGAGCGTCGACCTCGCCAGGCTGCGGCGAGGCTTGGGGCCGGCCACCGCGCTCTACCTGGCGATTCCCGTGGCGATCTTCGGCCTGGGCTACCTGCGGCCCGGCTACGCGCTGCTCTTCAGCGCGGCCCTGGCGGCGTCCCTGGTGCTGGCGCTGCGCGGCGCGCGCGCGGGGCCGGCCGCCGCGGAGCGTTCCGCCCCTGCGTGGGCGCTGCTCGCAGCACTGCTGCCCATCGCGCTGGCCGTGGCCGCCGGTGCGTTGGGGGTGGCCGTCGACTACAACGGCGACTGGTCCCAGCGTTTCGAGATCTTCGACGACCTGGTGCGGCAGCCCTGGCCGCCGACCTATTCGACGTCGGCGGGGCCGCTGGCCCAGGTCTACTACACAGGCTGGTTCCTGCCGGCGGCGCCGCCCATGGCCTGGCTGGGTTGGATGCCGGGCCTGTTGGCGCTGTTGGCCTGGAGTGCGCTGGGCTTCGCGCTGGTGGCGGGCTGGCTGGTGGTGCTGGCGCGCCTGCATCCGGCGCTGGTGGGCCTGCTGTTCCTGTTCTTCGCCGGCCTCAACGTCTGGGAGAACCTGCTGGACGACGGGTTGTGGAACACGCTGCGGGAGGTCCTGGACGGCGACAAGTTCGAGTGGCAGGAGCTCTTCTTCTTCCACGCCACCCACGACGTCTTCATCAAGATCCCGAACCACGCAATCCCAGCCTGGCTGCTGGGCGCCTTGGCGATCGATGCCGCCGATCGCCGCGACGCCGGCTTCCCCACGGCACTGGCCCTGGGCGCGGCGATGCTGTGGTCGCCCTTCGTGGCGTTGGGCCTGGCGCCCCTGCTGGCGGTGCCCTGGCTGTGCACCGAGGGCGGGTGGCGCGAACGCCTGCGCGCCCAGATCGGGGGCGCCAACCTGGCGGGTCTGGTCGTGGCGTTGGTCGTTCTCGGCTACTACGCCGCGCGCTGGCACCCTTACAGCCTGCCGCCGTCCTTTCTCGAGGGTGTGGTGCCCACCCGCAACGGCTGGCTGCCCGGACTCGTGGACGTGAGCTCGGCTCGCTTCCTGCTCAGTGCGGCGCTCTTCTCTTGCGTCACATTCCTCTGGATGGCGCTGCCCGTGCTGGGGGCCGAACGCGTCTGGCGGGGCGTCTCGCCCCGCGCAGCGCTTGCGATCGCGGCTACGGGGGTGCTGATCGCGTTGCTCTTCTTCCGCTACGGCTTCCACAACGATCTCCAACACCGCGCGTCGCTGCCGGCTCAGTTCGTACTGGTGGTCCTGTCTCTCGACCTGCTGGGCCGCTTCCGTCGCCATCCCATCGCCGCCGCGTTGCTGGCTGTGGGACTGGCACTGGGTGCGCTGAGCGCCACGGCGCAGATGATCCGCACGGGGGAGCGGGTGCGCTGGCTTCTGGTCCGCGCGCCGGTGCTGGCGGAGCGGCCCGCGGGCGACGTCTTCCAGCGCCAGATGCGCTACGTGGGCAGCGACGAGGGTTTCGACCGCATCACCCAGTACCTGGGCTCGGCGGAGGCGCCGTTCTTCGCGCACCTGGCGCGCCGCTCGGAGCCGCGCGCGATCCCGGATCCTCCGGCGACGGCGGGGCGAGGCGACTAGCGGCGTCGGCGTCCGGCGGTGGCCAGGCCGGCCAGTCGTATCGTTGCGTTGTTCCGCTGGGGTACGGCGCCTAGAATCCGGCGCATGCATTCCCCCGGAACCCGAGAGGGCGCCACGGCGCTTCAGGCCGTGATGCGCCTCTACCTCATGGCGGCGCCCTGCAGCGGCAAGACGATGTTCGCACGCGAGCATCCGAGCCACCGCGGAGTCGAGATCCTGGATTTCGACTTCGAGCTCCAGGTCGGGCCCCGTTGGCACGGCTGGCTGCGCCGGGCCGCGGGCCGCGCCGGCATCCCCATCCCCCCGCGCACCGTGCTGGACGGGCTGGACTCGGCAGCTCGCCTGGACGCCTGGTACGTGCTGGCCCGACGCAGACTGAGCGAGGCGGCCGGCCCGCTCTGCCTGCTGGGCCCAGCGGGGGTGCCCGATCCGGAATGCTGGTCGGGCATGCGCTTCGCGCTGGTGCAGCTGCCGCTCGAGGAGCATCTGGAGCGGGCGCGGCTGCGCCACGAGCGTTGGCCCTGGGATCGTGCGTCGCGTCCGACGGTCGTGCGCAAGCACTACGCCTGGGCGCGTGAGTACGCCGAGGCCAAGGCAATTCCGATCTACACCTCGTTCCTGGAAGCGTTGGACGCCGCGCTCGATGAAGCATCGGCGTCGGCAAAGCGCGCGTAGAGGGCGTCGCAGGCCTCGGCGATCGACGGCTCCACGCCCAGGGACTCGGACGCATGCCGGTTGCGCGGCTCCACGCCTGCGGCCATGCGCGGCCGGTAGCCGATGCCGAGGAAGTCGCAGAGCCCGTGCAGCTGCGCCAGGGGCTGCTCCAGCACGGCCTCGTAGCGCACCGGGCGCACGCGTGGGTCGGCGTCCAGGCCCAGCTCGAAGTAGAGCCCGGTGTAGAAGAGCCAGTACAGCGCGGCTGCCGAGGCCGGGTCGAGATCGGCACGCCACAGCGCTCGCACGCTCTGGCGCGCGCCTTCCGGCAGCGGCGTGCCGAACTCCGCAAAGTCGTCGCCCATCCATCCGGCGACGCGCCCGGGCCAGTTCTCGGGACCGAAGAGCGCCAGGGCGGAGCGCACCACCGGAGCCCAATCGCGCACGGCGAACAGCACCCGGCCTTCCGGGAAGTGCTCCAGCAGCTGGGGCACGCGGGGCGTGTCCAGGATGGGCTTGAACAACACCGTGCGCGCGCGGCTGCGCTGCGCCACGGCGGCGACGGTGTCCAGATCGCGCAGCCACCACTCGTGGAACGCGGCCGGGTCGTACTCGTTGATCGGGTCCAGCTCCCAGGTGCGGCTCAGCCGATCCACCAGCATGTTGGTTCCGGAGCGTCCGCAGCCCACCAGGAACGCGGGCCGCGCACCCTCGCGCGGGCCCTGGAGGCGTTGTCGCGCCCAGCGCTCGCCACGCGCGCCGACGCGAGCCAGGCGAGCCGCGGCTGCGGCGGCCTTCTTGCGCGGCTGCCGTGTGGCGCGGCGGAGGTTTCGTAGCG
>JAFDET010000416.1 GCA_019310195.1 Deltaproteobacteria bacterium | reverse complement strand
CAGCAGGCTCTGCACGGCCAGGACGGCAGGACCGCGCGCCTCGCGCACGTCGCGCTCCACCTGCTCGTCCCGCAGGCGCAGCAGCGCCGTCTCGCTGCCCGAGAAGAAGGCGGATACCACGAGGCAGGCGGCGATGATCAGGAGATGGGCGATCGGATCCATGGCTGCTCCCGGAGTTCGCGCCCGAAGGCGCCGTCGAAGGATAGCCCCGTGGCCGAGCTCGCGGCTATTCGGGATGCTCCGCACCCCATGCCCGCGCACGCTCCTGTCCCAGGGCTACACCCCCAAGCACAGGGTCCAGGTCTTCGACACCAGCTTCTACCTGACCAACGTCCGCCAGAACGAGTTCATCCGTTACTTCGTGGCCTACCTGGTCCAGGGCGACAACCCCGTCGCCTACCCGCGCATCCTCTACAAGGACGTGTCCCTGGTCTGGCGCTCGGCCTCCCACACGGCGCGGCTGAACGGCGACCTGTGGATCGGCAAGGGCGACACGGTTACGGAGATCGTGGACGGCGAAGCAATGCTCGCCTCCGACGAGGCCACGACCGATCTGCCGCTGGAGGTCCAGAGCGCGCTGGAGTCGCTGATCCGGAGCGTGCGCCGCATCCCGCTCGACGAGACGGTGATCGAGAAGGTGCTGCGCCGCGGTCCGGAGGGCCGCATCGAGCCCTACCGCGACTTCACGGAGCCGCGACGGCGCGCCGAGGCCGAGCCGCGCAACCGGATCCACGGAGGGCGTCGCATCGCCCGGTTCACGCGCCGCAACGACCCCACCTCCCTGCGCTTCGCCGCCGGCTACGAGCCCGACTTCGGCCGCGGCGTGCTGGAGACCGAGGACTCCCGCAGCCGGCTCTACGGCGGCCGCCTGCGCCGCTTCCGGATCCTCTCCGAGAACCGCAGGATCCAGTACCTCTTCTTCGCCGGGCCGAAGCACGTCTGGATCATCCCGCCCCAGGCCACGACCACCGAACTCTCGAGCTACGGCGTGCGCACCGTGTACGTGAAGATCGACGAGGACTTGTGCCTGCCCGGCTACGAGTACCACTTCGTCGACGACGACGGCGAGCTGGTCACCCAGATCCCCAAGGGCTTTGCCGGCGAGCCCAGCCCCGTGGACGATCTGCGCGCCGACGCCTCCGCCTGGATCGACCGCATGCCCGTGATCCGCGAGTTCCGGAGGAAGGTGCTCCGGTGGCCCGCTTCGAAGACCTGATCCGCTCGCCGGGGCTCTGCTGGCTCCGGCGCCCGGTCGCGTCGGCGCTGCTGTGGCTGTCCCTGGCGCTGCTGCGTCAGCTGATCGCGACGGACTCGGGCACCGACCTGCGCACGGCGCTGGCCCGCGGAATCCACGTGGGCTGGGTGGACGACGCCTTGGTTCTGTCGGCGCCGCCGTGGCTGCGCGCCTGGCGTGGCTGCTCCTGCGCCTGCCCCTGCGCCTGGTCTGGCCCGTCCTTGCCGCGCTGGTATGGCTCGCTGGACTGGCCAACGCGCTGTACCACCGCTTCTTCGAGAGCGTGCTGGAGCTCTGGGTCTTGCGCTTCCACACCGCCGACCTGGCCCTGGTGGCCGGCGCAGCCACGGAGCTCGGCGTGTCGTGGCAGGTGGGGGTCGCCTCGAGCCTCTTCCTCGCCGCGCTGGTGCTGGGCCTCACCGGCCGCACGTCGGAGACGCAGGGTGCCCCCGGCAGCGGTCGGGCGTGGCGCTTGCGCGCCGGCGGCGCCGTCCTGTGTGCCGCGCTGGTGCTGGTAGCGGTGCGAACCGCTGTGGTGTACGCGAGCCTGGCCTGGGTCGATCCACTCGGGCGCCCGCTGCGTCAGCAGGTCGTACAAGCTTGGGCCGCCGAGCTGCTGGCGGCCAGCGAGCGCCGCCCCGAGGGCGGCTGGTCGCGCGACGCCCGCCGGGCGCGGCTCCTCTCCACCCTCTCCGAGCCCCTCTCAGACTCGGAACGCACGCGCGCCTACGCGGCGCTGCAGGCGTACCGGGAGGGCGGCGCCGCCGGCGCGCCGCCCGTCGGCGCACCGCTGCGCGCGACCCCGCTCTTCAGGCCGGGGGGGGATCCGGACTGGCCGCTGCTGCGTTCCCTGCAGAGCGACGCCGCGGACGTCCGGGCGCTGCGCGACTACCTGGGCCTCGCCCCCGACGGACCGGTGA
>JAFDET010000184.1 GCA_019310195.1 Deltaproteobacteria bacterium | reverse complement strand
GTACCCGGGCTTCAAGCAGGGCGACATCTTCGAGAACAACGATCCCCACTACGGCGGCATCCACTCGCCGGACTTCGACATGTGCATGCCGCTCTTCTACGACGGCGAGCTCGTCGCCTGGGCGTCGTGTGTGAGCCATGTGGCGGACGCCGGCAGCGTTACGCCGGGCTCCATCGGCTTCATGAATCCCGACTGCTACTCGGACGGCATCGCGATCTCGATGGAGCGCGTCGGCGAGCACGACCGCTTCTATCCCTGGTACGAGTTGCGGATTCGCTCGCGGACGCGCACGCCGGACTTCGTGATGGGCGATGCCCGCGGCCGGTTGGCCGGCTGCATCACGATCCGCGAGCGCCTTCACGACGTGATCGAGAAGTACGGCCTCGATTTCTTCCGGGAGGCGAGCCAGGAGTACGTCGAGGACAGCCGTCGTTATGCGGTGGCGCGCGTCAAGACCCAGACCGTACCCGGCCGCATCCGCAAGTCGCAGTTCAAGGACCTGGCGATGAAGGGCAAGCCCGTCCTGCTCGCCAAGCAGGATGTGGACTGCATGTTCAACCTGCCGATGGAGCTGACCATCAACGCCGACGCCAGCGTGGACCTTTCCCTGGCCGGCGCCAGCGGAACCGTTCCCTTCGGCGAGAACATCAGCCCGACCGCTCTGAAGTCCGGCTTGATGATGGGCTACTCGCACATCATCGGATTCGACATGTTCAACTCGGGTCCGATCTCGGCCTGGAACATCGAGATGCCGCCGGACGGGTCCTGGGCCAACCCCTATCCCGTCGACTACCAGGCGGCGTCGGGCGTCGCGTGGGCGCCGGCGGTCACCTGGGTGAGCAGTCTCTACGAAGTCTTCGGCCGGCTCTTTCAGATGCGCGGCTTCGTCGAGGAGATGGCGGCCGGGTCCGGCACGATCATGACGGCGGAGTTCTCGGGCATCAACCAGACGGGGATGTACCTGACGGGGCTGACCCTCGAGCAAGCCAGCCAAGGCTCGCCGGCGCGCGGCTTCGCGGACGGCGAGAACAGCGCCTGGTGCATCTATACGCCGGAGGCGGACTTCGGCAACGCCGAGATCTCCGAGCTCTACTACCCGATCCTCTTCCTGGGCCGCAACGTGGCGCCGGATTCCGGCGGCTTCGGTCAGTTCCGCGGCGGGCTCGGACATACCGCCGTGTGGATGGTCTACAACACGCCGGGCCTCGAGTATCAGTGCGGCGACGCCGGAATGCGCTCGAAGATCGTGGGCAACCACGGCATGTACGGCGCCTATCCCGCGGTGCCCGACCGGCCCGGCTACGGGCACGACACCAACGTCAAAGCGCTGATCGACGCGCAGAAGCCGCTCATCCACGAGCGCGGCGGGCCGGAGAGCCCGGCCGTGGCCTCGGCGATCGAGGCCCGCGACGTGCAGGACAACATGGTGGCGCCCTTCGTGACGCCGGAGCCGCTTCAGGACTACGACATCATCGTGCATCCCATTGCGGGTGCAGAGGCCATGGGCGATCCGATCGCGCGGGATCCCGCGACCGTCGTGAAGGACCTGAACGAGCGCTGGACCACGGAGCGGGTGGCGTCCGAGATCTACGGCGTCGTGACGAGCCAGCCCAACGGAACCTACGTGGCCGACGAGGCGAAGACCGAGAAGAAGCGCGAGGAGGTGCGCAAGAAGCGCCTCGATCGCGCGGTTCCCTTCAAGGACTGGTGGGAGAAGGAGTGCGTGAAAGTGCAGGCGCAGGAGGGCATGGACCCCGCCGTGATCCGGATGTGGGCCGGCTCCATGGAGCTTTCGCCCAAGTACGCCGAGGAGCTGCGCCGGTTCTGGAATCTCCCCGTCGACTTCACCTTCGGTATCTAGAGGAAGACCGATCATGGCCGAGTTCCACAAAGCCGACATCGAGAAGCTGATCGACGGTGTCCTTCCCTGGCCCGCCACGCAGGACATGCTGAAGAGCGCCAAGGACACGAACCGTTTCGACAAGTACTTGGAGATCATGCAGGAGCGCGTCGAATTCGACGAGCCGATCCTGCTGCCGCTGACCCCGATGCTCTTCATCGTCGCGAAAGGGGGAGAGCGGGTCGTCCAGTGCCGCTGTGGCCAGGACTTCGGCGACTACCATGTGAACTGGAAGCTCTCCGCGTTGATTCACGTGCGCGACGACGAGGAGTCGATGTCGGAGGTCTACAAGGGTCGCGAGATGCCCGATCCGAACTGGATCCAGCTCCGCGAGTACATCTGTGGAGGCTGTGGCTCCCAGCTCGAGGTGGAGGCCGTGCCGCGTGGCTGCCCGCCGGACTTCGATTTCCTGCCCGACTTGGACACCTTCTACCGCGAGTGGCTCGGTCGACCGCTTCCCGACGAGGCGGAGTTCGTGGACCGGACTCTCGAGCGGATTGGCGAGTGGTCGCGGTAGGGCCCACGAGGTCAGCATGAGCCGGGCGCTCGACGGCGTGGTGGTGATCGATTTCACCAGCGAGTTCTACGCCTCGCTGGCCGGGGCGCTGCTGGGCGACTTCGGAGCGACGGTGATCCGCGTCGAAGACCTGGCCGAGTCCGGCCGGGTGGATCACAACCGCGACGGCATGCATCCCCCGGAGCGCTGGAACTCCCTGGACGAGCTCGCCCACCGCAACAAGCAGAGCCTGGCCGTGAACCTGGCCGAGCCCGCGGGCCGCGAGATCCTGGAGAAGCTCGTGGCCGGCGCGGACGTGTTCCTGACGGACCGGCCCTTGGCGGCGCTGGACGAGCAGGGTTGGGACTACGAAAGCCTGTGTCGACT
Organism: Deltaproteobacteria bacterium; assembly: GCA_019310195.1. Classification (GTDB taxonomy): domain Bacteria; phylum Myxococcota_A; class UBA9160; order UBA9160; family JAFDET01; genus JAFDET01. Next base: position 3,576 of record JAFDET010000184.1, on the reverse strand, counting down.
CAAGCCGGACATCGTTCTCGCCCGGGGCTCCGGCTTCGGGCCGGAGGGGCCGGACCGTGATCTGCCCGCCTTGGACGAGCTGGCGGCTGCCCGGACGGGCGTGATGCCGACCCTGGGCCAGCCCGGGGAGCCTCCGGTCTACAGTGGCGTCGGCCAGATGCACACGACGGTGATGCTGGCGCTCGGCATCCTGCTCGCGATCCACCACCGGGAGGAGAGCGGCGAAGGCCAGGTGGTGGACGCGTCGCTCTTCGGCGGCAACATGTACTCCCAGAGCCTGGACATGCAGGCCTACCTGGCGATCCGGGACGACCGCTTCCTGGAGCCGCTGTCCCGCCTGGATGCCGGCAACCCCATGAGCGGTCCGATGTACCCCAGTGCGGACGGCCGCTGGATCACTCTGGCGATGCCGGATACCGACAAGTACTGGCCGGCCTTCGCCGAGGTCGTGGGCCTCGAGGTGGACGACCCGCGCTTCGACAGCCACGAGAAGCGCTGCGGCGAGCATCGGCTCGAGATGATGCAGGTGCTCGAGGAACGCTTCACCGCGCAGCCCGGCTCGCACTGGAAGCAGGCGCTCGATGCCAAGCGGCTGCCGGCGGACGTGATCGAGAAGTACGACTATCCGGCTGCGGATCACAATGCTGCGGCCAACCGCTACATCCTGAACCTGGACCATCCGAGCCACGGTGCGATCCAGAGCCTGGGATTCCCGATCCACATGAGCGAGAGCGCGGCGCGGCTGCGCGGCATGGCCCCTTGCGTCGGTCAGCACGGCGCCGAGATCCTGCAGGAGCGGCTCGGCTACACGGTCGCCCGGATCGAAGAGCTCGAGGCCGGCGGGATCGTCGGCGGGGGAGCGGCCGCGTGAAGAAGGCGCTCGAAGGCATCCGCGTTCTCGACCTCACCCAGTGGCTGCAGGGGCCGGTCTGCGCGCAGTACCTGGCGGACTTCGGCGCCGAGGTGATCCACGTGGAGCGCCCGGTCACCGGCGACGGGGCGCGGGGCGTGCGCAGCATCAAGGCGCTCGCCATCGGTGACTGGAACCAGTACTTCCAGGTGATCAACCGCAACAAGAAGAGCCTGGCCATCGACCTCAAGAAGGAGGAGGGCCAGAAGCTCTTCTACGACCTGGTCGAGAAGTCCGACGTCTTCCTCTCGAATTTCCAGATGGAGAACCTGAAGGCCTGGGGGCTCACCTGGGAGAAGCTGCGCGAGGTCAACCCGCGACTGGTCTACGCCACCAACACCGGCTACGGCCACGCCCTCGAGATCAACCGGCCCTCCTACGACATCAACGTGCAGGCGTTGACGGGCATCATGACCCGACAGGGAGAGCCCGGTCAGCCTCCCATCTACCTGGGCATGGGTTCCGGCGACACCTACGGGGGCATCCTGTCGGCGCTCGGCATCCTGCTGGCGCTCCACCGGCGCCGGAAGACGGGCCAAGGCCAGTTCATCGACGCATCGCTGTACGGCGCGCAGCTCTTCATGGCCGCCCCCACGCTTCAGCCGTTCCTGGCGTCGCGCAGGGAGCTCTACTCGACGCAGCAGTCGCGAACGCAGGCGGGCAACCCGCTCTGGAATCGTTACCCGGCGCAGGACAAGTGGGTGTTCCTGTGCCTGGAGAACACCGACGAGAACTGGGCCGCCTTCTCCAAGAGCCTCGGCCAGCCGGACCTGACCGCGGATGCGCGCTTCGACGCCGCAGACAAGCGATCCGAGCACAACGAGGAGCTGATCGCGTTGCTCGACGGCATCCTGAAGGAGCGCAGCGCCCAGGAGTGGATCGATCGCTGGACGCCGCTGGGAATTTCGGCGAGTCCGATCCAGACCCTCAAGGACGTGGCCGGGGATCCCCAGGCCTGGGCGAACGACTATTTCGTGAAGGCGCACTGCGACGAGGTGAATCGCGAGGTGGAGGTTCGTGGCCTGCCCATCACCCTCAGCAAGACGCCGGGACGGGTCGAGACCCTCGGGCCGGAGCTCGGCCAGGACACCGAGCTGATCCTCGCCGACGTGCTCGAGATGGACTGGGACCGGATCGGTGAGCTCAAGGAACGGGGCGTGATCCCGTGAGCTTCGCGTGGGAGACCCAATGAGCGTTTCGATCCCCGATCTGTCCCGCGGTCCCCTCGCGGGAATCCGGGTTCTGGACATGGCCACCATGCTGGCCGGGCCCTACGGGGCCACGCTGATGGGCGACCTGGGGGCCGATGTCATCAAGGTCGAGTCTCACTGGGGCGACGACAGCCGCCACCTGGGTCCCGAGCGGGACGGGGAGCGCTCGCCCTTCCTGAGCCTGAACCGCAGCAAGCGGGGGATCGTCCTGGAGCTGAAGCGCGAAGCCGGTCGCGAGGCCTTTGCTCGCCTCGCCGCCACGTCGGACGTCCTGATCACGAACATCCGCGAGCCCGCTCTCTCCAAGCTGGGGCTCCACTACGAGCAGGTGCGGGCGCACCGCCCGGACATCATCTGGATCGGCGTCACGGCCTTCGGGGCCGACGGTCCCTACGCCGGCCGTCCGGGAATCGACTTCCTGGCGCAGGGCTTCGGCGGTCTGCTCGCCCTCAACGGTGACCCCGACGGCGAGCCCGTGCGCGTGACTGTTCCCATGATCGACGTGATGACCTCGCTGCTGGTGTCCACGGCGGCACTCACCGCGCTGCGCACGCGGGACCAGACCGGCGAGGGCCAGCGGATCGACATCTCCCTGCTCGATGCCCTGCTGCACGCCCAGGCCAGCGCTCTCGGCACCTATCTCATCGCCGGGGAGCCGACGCCGCGTACCGGAAATCGCAGCCTCTACTTCGCGCCCTCGGGAATCTATACCTGCGGCGACGGCCGCAAGGCGGTCATCACCTGCCCGGGCGAGAAGTTCTTCCGCAATTTGTGCAAGGGACTCGAGGTCACGTGGACGGACGACCCGCGCTTCGAGAGCATCGATCGGCGGCTCGAGAACGAAGACGAGCTGGATCGACTGATCGACGAGCGCTGCAAGGACTTCACGGTCGACGACCTCCAGGAACGGCTCGTGGCCGCGGACGTGCTGTGCGCTCCGGTCAACGGGGCCGAGGAAGTCGCGCGGGATCCCCAGATCCGCCACAACGGGATGATCGTGACCCTGGAGCACCCGAAGCTCGGGCCCGTGGACGTTACGGGCGTGCCGATCCACTTCCACGGCACGCCGTGCCAGGTGCGCCAGCCGCCGCCGCTGCACGGCCAGCACAGCCGGGAGATCCTGGCGGAGCTGGGCTACAGCCCGGAAGAGGTGGCGAAGCTGTTGGAGGACGGGGCCGCTGCCACGCCCGCCGAGATCGAGAAGGCGCGCAAGGCATGATGCGCTGCGCGGCACGCTCCCGGCGCGCGGCTCCCGGGCTACCCGTCCTCGCGCTCGTACTCGTCGATCAGCTGCTTGCGCATCTCGGCCTCACGCTTGCGGAGACTCCAGAAGCGGGGCGGACGCTTCTCGGTGAAGGAGGCGCCGCCTTCCTTGCCCTCAGGCATGTCGAACCAGTCGGGGTAGAACTGGCTGGAGATCGTGCCCATCTCGGCGTAGCCGTCCATCTCCTGGTC
>JAFDET010000183.1 GCA_019310195.1 Deltaproteobacteria bacterium | reverse complement strand
TTCGGAGCCGTCGTCGTGGTGGAAGACTACTTCGAGCGACGCGCCGGGCGCGAGTTCGTCGAGGCCGAGGATGGAGACGGTGTCGGTCTCGCGCACCTTTTCGTAGAGGGCCGGGTCCTCGAAGCACAGGGCCAGCACGCCCTGCTTCTTCAGGTTGGTCTCGTGGATGCGTGCGAAGCTCCGCACGATGACGGCGGCTGCGCCCAGGAAGCGCGGCGTCATGGCGGCGTGCTCGCGGCTCGATCCCTCGCCGTAGTTCTCGTCGCCCACGATGACCCAGTTTCGGCCCTCGGCTTTGTAGTGACGCGCCACCTTCGGTACCGCGCCGCGCGAGCCGCTGAGCTGATCGAGGGTCTCGCCGGTGTCGCCGCTGTAGGCGTTGACGCCGCCGTTCAGCAGGTTGTCGCTGATCCGATCCAGGTGGCCGCGGTAGCGCAGCCACGGACCCGCGGGCGAGATGTGGTCGGTGGTGCACTTGCCCTTGGCCTTGAAGAGCAGAGGCATGCGCTCCAGCGCCGCCGCATCGCCCCACGCCTTGAAGGGCTCCAGGAGCTGAAGCCGCTCGCTGTCGGGCGCCACCTCCACCGAGATGCCGCCGCGCTCGGCGGGCGGTGCAACGTAGCCTTCGTCGCTGGCGACGAAGCCGCGCTCGGGGATCTCCGGCGCGGGAGCCGGCGGCTCCAGGCGGAACGTCGAGCCGTCCTCGCAGGCGATCTCGCCGGTAGCCGGATCGAAGTCCAGCGTCCCGGCCAGGGCATACGCCACCACCAGCTCCGGGCTGCCGATGAAGGAGAGCGTCTCCGGGTTGCCGTCGTTGCGGCGTGGGAAGTTGCGGTTGAAGGAGCTGATGATCGAGTTGGGGTCGCCCTTCTGGATGTCGTCGCGCTTCCACTGGCCGATGCAGGGGCCGCAGGCGTTGGCCAGCACCGTGGCGCCGATGGCCTCCAGGTCCGCCAGCTGCCCGTCGCGCAGGATGGTCTGGTGGATCTGCTCCGAGCCGGGCGTGCACCAGAGCGGCATCTTGCTGCGCGCTCCGTGGGCCGTGGCTTGGCGCGCCACGTCAGCGGCACGCGACAGATCCTCGTAGCTGCTGTTGGTGCAGCTTCCGATCAGCGCCGACGAGAGCTTCAGCGTGTAGCCCTCGCTGCGCGCGTCGGCGCCCATGCGCGACGCGGGACGCGCCAGGTCCGGCGTGCGGGGTCCGACGATGTGGGGCTCGAGCTGCGAGAGGTCGAGCTCCAGCACCACGTCGAAGAAGGCCTCGGGGTCGCTCTCCACCTCCGGGTCGGCGCGCAGCAACTCCGCGTGCTGGTTGGCCAGATCCGCCAATGCCTCGCGCCCGGTGGCCTTCAGGTAGGTGGCCATGCGCTCGTCGTAGGGGAAGATCGAGGTCGTGGCGCCCAGCTCGGCGCCCATGTTGGTAATGGTGCCCTTGCCGGTGGCGCTGATCGACGCGGCGCCGGGCCCGAAGTACTCCACCACCCGGTTGGTGCCGCCCTTCACGGTGAGCTGCGCGCACACCCAGAGGATCACGTCCTTGGGCGCCGACCACCCGGAGAGACTTCCCGTCAGGCGCACGCCCACCCGGTCGGGGTGCAGCACCTCCCACGGGAACCCCGCCATCACGTCCACGGCATCGGCGCCGCCCACCCCGCAGGCGAACATGCCGAGCCCGCCGGCGTTGGGCGTGTGCGAGTCGGTGCCGATCATCATGCCGCCGGGGAAGGCGTAGTTCTCCAACACCACCTGGTGGATGATGCCGGCGCCGGGGCCCCAGAAGCCGATGCCGTAGCGCGCCGCGGCACTGCGCAGGAAGTCGTAGACCTCGCGGTTGCCGACGCGCGCCTGCTCCATGTCCTCGTCGGCGCCCTTGTAGGCTTGAATCAGGTGGTCGCAGTGCACCGTGCTGGGCACCGCGGTCTCGTCCTTGCCCGACGACATGAACTGCAGCAGCGCCATCTGCGCCGTAGCGTCCTGCATGGCCACGCGATCGGGACCCAGCTCCAGATACGCGCTGCCCGGATCCAGCTCCTGCCCCTGCGGATCGCGCAAGTGACCCAGCAGCACCTTCTCGGAGTACGTCAGCGGCCGACCGAGCCGCTCGCGCACGACGGCGAGATTGCGCTCCAGCTTCTCATAGACCGCGCGAACCAGCGCAGGCGTGGTTTCGATGGCAGGCATTCAATTCTCCTTGGAAGAACGCCACCTTAGCGCACACAACCGGCGTCGGCCGGGTTGGGTTCCCGCAGGCGTACTCCGTCGACTCGGGCTTGCGGGCCGCAAGCGTCCAGGCCCTGCGCACCCGATCAAGGCAACGGAAGCGCCTCCGCCAGCTCCGCGAGCAGATGCACCGAAGCGCGCGACGCCTTGCGGAAGTCCTCCAGGTCCAGGCTCTCGTTCTCGCCGTGCGCGTTGCAAGGCGGATCCTCCAACCCCAGCAGCAGCGCGGGCGCGCCGGAGAGCACCTCGACGAACGGCCCCACGAACGGGATCGAGCCGCCGCAGCCGATCTCCACAGGCTCGCAGCCGAAGCCCAGGGCCATGGCGCGGCGCGCCGCATCGAAGGCGGGGCCCTCGGTCTCCGTGGCCCAGCCCGGCACCGCCACGTCGCACTCGGTCTCCACGATCACGCCCCAGGGCGGGTCGGCGCGCAGGAACTCGACCACTGCGTCGCGCACCCGCTCCGGGTCCTGGCCCGGCGGAATGCGCACGCCGACCCGCGCGCGGGCCTCGGCCATCAGCTGGTTGGCCGCACCCTCCATGGGCATCCCCTCCAGCGCGGTCAGCGCCAGGGATGGGCGGTGCCAGAGGCGCTCGTAGACGCTGCGCTCGGGCTCACCGGCAAAGACCGAGCCCGGCAGCATGCCCGCGTCGTCGCGAAACACCTGCTCGTCGAAGGGAAGCGCGGCCAGGCGCGCGCGCTCGGCTTCCGAAAGCTCGGGCACGCCGTCGAACAGGCCCGGCACGGCGGGCACGCCGCGCGCGTCCACCAGGCGCCCCAGGATCGCGCCCAGGGCGGTGGCCGCGTCCGGCGCCGGGCCGCCCCACATGCCGCTGTGGATCGGGTGATCGAGAGCGCGCACGGTCACGTCCACGGCAGCCAGGCCGCGCAGGCTGCGGGTCAACGACGGCAGGCCCGTGGCCAGGTTGGCCGTGTCCGAGAGCACCAGCACGTCGGCAGCCAGGCTCGCCTTGTGCTCGCGCAGGAACGCCTCCAAGTGCCCGGAGCCGATCTCCTCCTCGCCCTCCACCAAGAGCTTCACGTTGACGGGCAGGGCGCCGGTCGCCTCGAGCCAGGCGCGCAGCGCCGCCAGGTGCAGCATCAGGCCCGCCTTGTCGTCCACCACGCCGCGCCCGTAGAGACGGCCGTTCTTCTCGGTGGGCTCGAAGGGCGGCGTCTTCCAGCGGTCCAGGCGGCCGGGTGGCTGCACGTCGTGGTGGGCGTAGACCAGAAGGGTCGGCGCATCGGGACCCGCCTCGCACCACTCGCCCACTACATAAGGATGGGCGTCCTCCACACGCAGCAGCTCCACGCCGGACAGGCCGGACTCGCCCAGCAGCTCCGCCACCCGCACGGCGGAGCGCTCCACCTCGCCCGGGTCGAAGCCCGCCGCCGAGACGCCGGGGATCCGCGCCAGGTCCACCAACTCGTCCAGGGTCCGCTCGAAGCCCCGCTCCAGGGTCGCCAACGCCGCGTCGCGTTCCAACATGGCGGGCAAGGTACCACCCGCCCGTCGGCTAAGATGGCTCGCCATGGAGCCGGTTTCCCGACGCGTCCCTGGCAGCGACGGCCTCTCGATCCACGTGCTCGAGTGGAGCAGCGAGGGCGTGCCGCTCCTGCTGCTGCACGGCTTCGGCAACGAGGCCCACGTCTGGGACGACTTCGCGCCGCTGGTGGCGCCCTACTACCGCGTGTTGGCCATGGACCACCGCGGCCACGGCGACTCGGACCCCGACCCGGAGCACCGCTACGGCTACGACGCGCTGGTGCGCGATGTGGAGGCGGTGACCGCCCACCTGGGCATCGAGCGGCTGGTCCTGGTCGGCCACTCCATGGGCGGGCGCACGGCGATCCGCTTCGCCGGCGCACACCCCGAGCGCATGGCGGGGCTGGTGATCGTGGACGCCGGGCCCGACCTGGACTGGCGCGGCGTGCTGAAGATCCGCGACGATGCGGCCCGCGCCCCGGACTCATTTGCGACCCTGCGCGAGTACGAGAGCGGCGTGGCCCGTGCGCTGCCCATGGCCCGCCCGGAGATCATCTCGCGGCTGGCGCGCCACGGTACGCGGCGGCGCGCCGACGGCCGCTTCGAGTCCAAGCTGGACCCGTTCTTCCGCGAAGGCCTCAAGCGCACCACGAGCGCCGACGCCGTGTCCGAGGAGACGCGCTCCGAAACCGACGACCTGTGGACGGCGTTGCGTCGCATTCCCTGCCCCACCCTGGTGGTGCGGGGCGCCGCGTCGGACGTGCTGTCTCCCGACTGTGCAGATCGCATGGTGGACGAGGCGCTACCCGAAGGCACACTCGCCGTGGTGCCCCAGTCCGCCCACGCGGTGATGGTCGAAAACCCCCAGGGCTTCAACCGGGCTGTGGCGGACTTCGTCCTCGGTGAGGGGTGACGCCAACACCAGGTTGCTACACTTCGGCGGCCCTTGTGACGCCGGGGGAATTCCAAGGCATGCGAATCCGCCACCCGCTCTGCACGTTGATCCTCGCCCTGCTGCTGGTCGCGCTTCCGGCCGCCGCCGAGGCGCCCGGCACCGACACGCCCGTCGGCTGCGTGGAGCTCTTGCACGGCGCCCTTACCAAGGTGATGAAGGAAGCCGACGCCTTGGGCTTCGACGGGCGCGAGGCGTACCTGGATCCCGTGGTGTCCACGGCCTACGACACCGAGTTCATGGCGCGCAAGTCCGTGGGCCGACACTGGAGCAAGCTCTCCGAAGTCGAGCAGCAGGAGCTCGTCAGCCGCTTCGGCGGGCTCACCGTGGCCACCTACGCGGGCCGCTTCAACGGCTGGTCCGGTGAGGCCTTCGAAACCCTGGGCCAGGAGGGCGGGGTACACGACACGGTGCTGGTCAAGACCAAGCTCGTGCGCCCCGAGGACGAGGACGTCAACCTCGACTACCGGCTGCGTAAGACCGACAGCGGTTGGCGCATCATCGACGTCTACGCCAACGGCACCATCAGCGAGCTGGCGCTGCGCCGCTCCGAGTACTCGGCCCTGCTGCGCCGCGAGGGTTTCCCGTCGCTGATCGAGGCGCTCGACAAGAAGATCGGCGAGTTCCGCGAGAGTTAGCGACCGCCCAGCCGCTTCCGGGTCAGTCCGGATCCCCGTTGCGGGCAACGACGTCCACGCCGATCTCGCGAAGCTGCTCGGCGCGACGCTGGAAGTAGGCGTTGCGCAGGGTGGCGTAGTAATCCACGGATCCCTCGCGCAGGGCCTCCAGCTCCTCCATGTAGGACGCGCGCACCAGGAAGCCGTTGCCCGTCCCGACGAAGAGGAAGTCGAAGGGCCCGATCAGGTAGAAGAGCGGGCGGAACAGCAGGTCGACGCCGAAGCCCACGGCGTCGCGCGCCGTCGACGGGCCCAGGATCGGAATCACGATATAGGGGCCGGAGCCCGCGCCCGCCTTGGCCAGGGTCATGCCGAAGTCGGACACGTGACCCTCCAGGCCCATGTGCTCGGCCACGTCGATGAAGCCGGCCAGGCCGACGGTGGAGTTGACCACCAGCCGCGACAGGGTCACGCCGGCGCGCTTGAACTCCAGCTGGAAGACGTCGTTCACCAGGGTCGCGGGCGAGTTGAAGTTGGCGAACGCGCGCAGCAGGGCGCGCTCGGCGAAGTCCGGCATCACGAGCTGGTAGGCCTTGGAGGCCGGGTCCAGGAAGAAGCGGTCGACGCCGTTGTTGAAGTGCAGCAGGCCCCGGTTGGCTCCCTCGAAGGGATCGGGCTCGGGAATCGCCAGGCTCCCGAAGTCATCGCCCTCGGCGTCTTCTTCGTCGGCGTAGAGGTCCGGCTCGACGGCCCAGGGATCCTCCGGCGGAGGCTCCGGCGGATCGTCGGCGTAGAGGCCCGGCTCCGGCGCCCAGGGGTCGCTCTCGGGTGACCCGGCCGCAGGCGGCTCGGCGGCGGGAGGCTCGGCGGCGGGAGGCTCGCCGACGTCGGCTGCCGCTTCCGCCTCGGCCTCTTCGTCCAAGGAGGCGGCGGAGAGCGCGATTGCCGGACCCGGGAGCAAGAGCGCTGCCACCAGGAGGCAGGTCGCCCCGAGTGTCCTCTCAAACTGGATCAACGCCAGAGCCCTCCGTACCGCGTCCCCGCGCGGCCGGTCCGGGGGAAGGTTAGCGGCCAACGACGGCACCGGAACGCGCTTG
>JAFDET010000415.1 GCA_019310195.1 Deltaproteobacteria bacterium | reverse complement strand
TGGCTCCGCAGGGGTTCTTCATCCCGCACGGGTTCTTGCCTGCGCAGGGATTGCACACGTTCTTCCCGGCGCAGGGGTTCTTCTTGGCCGCGCACGGGTTGCAGACGTTCTTCTTCGCGCAGGGATTCTTGGCCGCGCACGGGTTCTTCATGCCGCACGGATTCAGGCTCTTGGCGGCGCACGGGTTCATCTCGGGGCCATCGGCGGCGGCGGGCGCCGGCAGGCCTCCAAACACCCAGGCGGCCAGGGCGAGCGCGGGAAGCAGACGCAGCGAAGCGGACATGTGGGCGATCCTCCTGTGGTCCCGACTTCCTTACGTCGCGAGCGCGGGGTCAGTTACGCGGGCGGTCTCGGCCCCCCGGGGCTCGGCTATGGTTCGCAGCCATGTCTGCCCGCCCGCAGCCCCCGGATCGCGCTCCTCTGGCGGTCCGCGCCCCGGCTCGGGCCGGGCTGATGGGCAACCCGGGCGACGTCTACGACGGCAAGGCCATCGCCGTGGCGCTCTGGAACTTCTCCGCCCGGGTGCAGATCGGGCCCGCGCCGCAGCTGGCGCTGCCCGACGATGTCGGGGCGGCCGCGCTGCTGGAGGCGGCGCTGGGGCGGCTGCCCGAGGCGCCGGACCGCCGGCTGGCGCTGGAGGTGCAGTCCGACGTGCCGCGCCAAGTCGGCTTGGCCGGCTCCAGTGCCATCGTCGTGGCGGCGCTCCAGGCGCTCTGCGCCTGGTTCGAGATCCGGCTCCACCCGGCGGAGCTGGCCGAACGCGCGCTGGCGGCCGAGGTGGAGGATCTGGGCATCGTGGCCGGGCCCATGGACCGGGTGATCCAGGCCTACGGGGGCCTGGTGCACATGGACTTCGCGCCGCCGCGCGGAGCCCACTCGTACCGGCGCCTGGATCCGTCGCTGCTGCCGCCCATGTTCCTGGCCTGGGACCCCGCGCCGGGAGAGATGTCCGGCGTGCCTCACGCCGACGTGCGCCGCCGCTGGGAGCGCGGCGATCCCGCGGTGCGCGAAGCCATGGCGGTCTTCCCGGGCCTGGTGGATCGGGCGCTGGCGTGCCTCGAGTCCGGCGATCGCGAGGGCTTCATGACCCGCGTGAACCGCAACTTCGACACCCGCGCCTCGATCTGGCCCTGCCGCGCAAGAGACGTCGAGATGGTGCGCGTCGGACGCGAGTGCGGCGCCGCGGTCAAGTTCGCCGGCTCGGGTGGCGCCGTGGTGGGCTTCCTGCGCGACGAGGCCGAGCGCTCCGCCGTGGAGAAGGCGTACGCCGAGGCGGGCTTCCGCTGCGTGCGCCCGCGGCTGGACCCGCCCCCGGAGAGCGCGGCGTGAAGGCGCTGCTGCTGGCCGCCGGCTACGCCACGCGTCTCTACCCGCTGACGCGCGACCGGCCCAAGCCGCTGCTCGAAGTGGGCGGCAAGGCGCTCCTCACCTGGATCCTCGAGCGCGTGGTGCGCCTGCCCGACCTCTCGGAGGTGCTGGTGGTGACCAACGCCAGGTTCGCTCCGGCTCTACGAGCTTGGGCGGGCGCCGTGCCGTGCCCGGTGCCGATTCGCGTGCTGGACGACGGCTCCAGCGACGACTCCAACAAGCTGGGCGCCACCGGCGACATCGCCTTCGCGTTGTCGGAGGTTCCGCTGGGCGACGAGGACCTGCTGGTGGTGGGAGGCGACAACCTGCTGGGCTTCGATCTGGCGCCGCTGCACGCGGCGTTCCTCGCGCACCGCCGGCCCCAGCTGGCCGTGCGCCGGATCGAGCTGCCCCGACGAAGAGAGGCGGGTCACGGGCTTCCGCGAGAAGCCGGCCGACCCGCGCTCGGACCTGGTGGCGATCTGCCTCTACTTCTACCCGCCGCAGGTCGAGGGCCTGCTGCGCCGCTACCTGGACGGGGGCGGCAACCCGGACGCGCCCGGCCACTTCGTCGCCTGGCTCGTGCAGCACACCGACGTGCGCGCCTCCCGCTTCGACGGCGAGTGGTGGGACATCGGCAGCCACGCCGCCCTGGCGGCGGCGCGCCTCGAGTTTTCTCCTGCTGACTAGGAGACGTGCATCCGGCGCAGGGCGTCGATGCGCTCTTCCAGCGGCGGGTGCGACATGAAGAGGCGGGCGAAGCCCTGCTTGCCGCCGCTGGAGATGCCGAAGGCCTGCATCTGCTCCGGCAGGGGCTCCGGGGTGCCGCGCTTGAGCGCCTCGAGGGCGCCGATCATGTTCTCGCG
>JAFDET010000182.1 GCA_019310195.1 Deltaproteobacteria bacterium | reverse complement strand
CAATCACGCCGGACGGGGCGCACGGGTTCGCCCGGCGACGCGGCGCTCGACCTGGCGGGCGCCACCGGCGGCGCGTTGCTGGTGGCGGGCTTCGAACGCCGACGCCGCGCCGGGAGGGAGACCGCCGGTGCTTGACCGCATCGAGCGCGTGGGCAACGCGCTGCCCGATCCCGCCACGCTGTTCCTGCTGGGCGCCCTGACGGTGATGGGCCTGTCTCAGCTGGCCGTCTCCCTGGACTGGAGTGTCCAGAAGACCGTGACCCGGGAGCTGCAGGTCCCGGTCCTCGACGCCGCAGGCCAGCCGGTGATGGATCCGCTCTCCGGTCGTGCGCTCACGGTCGCGCAGCTGGACCCCGCGACCGGTGACGTGGTGCGCGAGCGTGTGGCGGTTCCGGTGCGGGCCGTGAGCCTGCTCTCCTCGGACGGCCTCTACTGGGCGATCTCCAGCCTGGTGGCCAACTTCAAGAACTTCCCACCGCTGGCGATCGTGCTGGTGGGCATGCTGGGCATCGGCCTGGCCGAGCGCACCGGATTCATCGGCGCGCTGCTCAAGGCCACGCTGGTGGGCATGCCCCAGGCGCTGCTCACGCCGACGGTCTTCCTGGTGGGCGTGCTCTCGTCGGTCGCCCTCGACGCTGGCTACGTGGTGCTCCCCCCGGTAGCCATGGCGCTCTACCGGCAGGCGGGACGCTCGCCGCTCGTAGGCCTGGCGGCGGTCTTCGCGGGAACGTCCGCCGGCTTCAGCGCCAACCTGTCGATCACGGCGCTCGATCCGCTGCTGGCCGGCCTGTCCGAGTCCGGGGCGCGCATCCTGGACCCGGGCTATGCGGTCGCGGCCACCGCCAACTGGTGGTTCATGATCGCGTCCACCTTCCTGCTGGTGGCGGTGGGCTGGGCGGTGACGGCCTTCTGGGTCGAGCCGCGCTTCCACGCCAAGTCCGTCGAGGAGGGCGGCGCCGGCAGCGCGGAAGCCGACGCCGCGCCCGAGCTGAGCGACCTGGAGCGCCGCGGTCTGCGCAGGGCCGGTCTCGCGGCGCTCGTGGCGCTGGCCGTGATGCTGGCCGCGACCTGGATTCCCGGAGCGCCTCTCCACGGCATGTCCGGCCGCTTCCCGCGCTGGGTGTCGGCGATCGTGCCGCTGATCTTCCTGGGCTTCTTCGTTCCCGGGCTGGTCTACGGCGTGGTGACCGGCGCCACCCGCAGCGACAAGGACGTGGCCCGGATCCTGGGCGAGACCATGGCCGCCATGGGCCCCTACATCGTGCTGGCCTTCTTCGCCGCGCAGTTCATCGAATACTTCCGCCACTCCGGCCTGGGCGAGATGCTGGCCATCAGCGGCGGGCAGGCGCTGACGCGCGCGCAGCTGCCCCCCACCCTGCTCATGGCCGCGTTCGTCGGCGTGGTCATGGTCGGGAACCTGTTCATCGGCTCCATGTCGGCCAAGTACGCCTTCTTCGCGCCGGTGTTCGTGCCCATGTTCATGCAGGTGGGCATCAGCGCCGAGCTGACCCAGGCCGCCTACCGGGTGGGCGACTCGGTCTCCAACGTGATCACGCCGCTCAACCCCTACGTGGTGATCATCCTGGTCTTCATGCAGCGCTACGTGCCGCGCGCCGGCATCGGAACCCTGGTGGCGCTGATGCTGCCCTACGCGATCGTCTTCGGGCTGACCTGGACCACACTGCTGGTGCTGTGGATGCTGAGCGGCGCGCCACTCGGCCCCGGCGGGCCCCTGACCTACGCGCCGTAGCCGCGCGGCAGGCGTGGTAGGGTAGAGCCCATCTCACAGACCCTCCCGTCGCGAGAGGAGGATCTTCGGCCCGCTGGCGGCGTTGCGCTCCCTGCGCCGTAGCTACGGCTATGGCTCGGTCGCGCGCCTTGCCAGCGGACCGAATCTCCACCTCTCGCTCGGTCCGGGTCTGTGAGATGGGATCTGGACCCCGCTTCCGGGAGAGGTGTATGGCCGAATCGCTTGCAGAGATCCGAGCGCAGCTGACCGCACACGGCGCTCCGTTCGAGCTGGTCGTCGAAGAGGTCGGCGGACGCCCCCAGCAGAACTTCAAGAACCGCCAGCCGTCGCTGCGAGACCTGGTCCAGACGGCCGCCGCGCGCGGCGACGCCGACTGCATGGTCTACGGCGAGCGGCGCATCTCCTACGCCGACTTCGCGCGCCTGTGCTGGGGCGCGGCCCGCGCCCTGCGCGACGAGCACGGCTTCGGCGGCGGCGACCGCCTGGCGGTGCTGTCGTACAACTGCCCCGAGTGGATCGTGGCGCTGTTCGGCGCCACGTCCCTGGGCGGAATCGGAGTGGGCCTGAACGGCTGGTGGGCGGCCGAGGAGCTGGACTACGGCCTGCGCGACTCCGGCGCGAGGGCCCTGGTGGTGGACGAGCGCCTCTGGCCCCGGGTGGAGCAGGTCGCACGGGAGGCCCCCGACCTGGAGCGCATCTTCTACATCGGCGAGAGCCCGCCGCCGGGCACGCTGCCGATCGGCGAGCTGCTCCGGCCCTGCGACACGGTTCCCGACGAGCCCATCGCGGAAGACGACCCCTGGGTGATCCTCTACACGTCGGGCACCACGGGGCGCTCCAAGGGCTGCATCACCACCCACCGCGGCACCATCGCCCAGGTGCTGGGCATCCTGTTCGCACGGGTGTCCACGGCCCTGGCCGACGGCGATCCCGCAGCGGCCGGCGGCGGGGGCCAGACGGTGAGCCTGCTCTCGTCGCCGCTCTTCCACGTGGGCGGGCTCCACTCCAACGTCTGCGCCCTGCTGACCGCCGGCGCCCGCATGGTCTTCCTGGAGGGCCGCTTCGATCCCGAGAAGGTGATGGCGCTGGTGGAGCGCGAGCGAGTGCAGAGCTGGGGCGCGATCCCGACGATGCTGCACCGCGTGGTGCACCACCCCAAGGTGGGCGACTACGACCTCTCCAGCCTCAAGGCCATCTCCTTCGGCGGCGCGCCGACCGCACCCGAGACCATCGAGAAGGCCCAGGAGGTGCTGCCCATCGAGCCCTCCTTTGCAAACGCCTACGGGCTCACCGAAACCCACGGCGTCGCGACCACGTGCGGCGGGCGCGCCCTGCTGGAGCGCAAGACGTCGGCGGGCCTGCCCATCCCGGGGCTCGACCTGGAGATCCGCGACGAGCAGGGCCGGCCGGTCGCGCCCGGCCAACTCGGCGAGGTCTGCTTCCGCGGGCCCAGCGTCACGCCCGGCTACTGGAACCGCCCCGACGCCAGCGCCGAGACGGTTCAGGACGGATGGCTCCTCACCGGCGACCTGGGCTACTGCGACGACGACGGCTTCCTCTACGTGGTGGACCGGGCCAAGGACATGATCCTGCGCGGCGGCGAGAACGTGTACTGCGTGGAGATCGAGAACTGCCTGGCCGACCACCCGGAGATCGACGAGGCCGCCATCGTGGGCGTACCCGACGCCGAGCTGGGCGAGCGGGTCAAGGCGGTGGTGCGCCGGGTGCCGGGCTCGGAGCTGGGCGAGGAAGCCGTGCGCGCCCACGTGGCGGCCCACATGGCGTCGTTCAAGGTCCCCGAGTTCGTCGAGTTCGTGGATGCGCCCCTGCCCCGAAACGCATCGGGCAAGCTCCTGAAGACCGAGCTGCGGGGCCAGGCGTCCCGCTTCGCCGCGCCAGACTCTCGATGAACGCCGCGCTGCTCGCCGCCGTGGTCTTCGCCGTATTCGCCGTGGGCTACCGGTACTACTCGCGCTTCCTGTCCGCGCGGGTCTTCGGCCTGCGCGACGACGAGCCCGTCCCCTCGCGCGAGCTGGAGGACGGGGTGGACTTCGTCCCCACGCCCAAGCACGTCCTCTGGGGCCACCACTACACGTCCATCGCCGGCGCGGCGCCCATCGTCGGGCCGGCCCTGGCCGTGATCTGGGGCTGGCTTCCGGCGCTGCTGTGGGTGACGGTGGGCACGGTGCTGATGGGTGCGGTGCACGACTTTGCCGCGCTGGTCATCAGCCTGCGCAACCGCGGCAGCTCCATCGGCGAGATCGCCGGCCAGGTCATCAGCCCCCGCGTGCGCACCCTCTTCCTGCTGATCATCTCCTTCCTGATCTGGATCGTGCTCGCGGTCTTCGCCTTCATCATCGGCACGCTCTTCGTGCAGACACCCGGCTCGATCTTCCCCATCTGGGTGCAGATCGTGGTCGCCATGGCGCTGGGCTGGCTGGTCTACCGCAGCAGCGTGGGGATCCTGGCGCCGTCCCTGGTGGGCTACGTGCTGCTGCTGGCGGCCATCTTCTACGGCAACGCCTTCGCCGAGGCAGTCCCGGCGATCGCCGAGATCTCCGTCGGGACCTGGGTCTTGCTCCTGATGGCCTACTCCTTCGTGGCCTCGGTGCTGCCGGTCTGGCTGCTGCTCCAGCCCCGCGACTACCTGAACTCCCACCAGCTCCTGACCGGCCTCACGCTCCTGACCCTGGGACTGGTGATCCTGCAGCCCACCGTCCAGGCCCCAGCGGTACGCCTGTGGCCGGAAGGCGCCCCGCCCCTGATCCCGTTCCTGTTCATCACCATCGCCTGCGGTGCGATCTCGGGCTTCCACGGCCTGGTGTCGTCGGGCACCACCTCCAAGCAGGTGGCCTGCATGACCGACGCGCGACCCATCGGCTACGGCGGCATGCTGGGCGAGGGAACCCTGGGTCTGCTGGCGGTGCTGGCCTCCACCGCCGGCTTCGCCACGGCGGGCGAGTGGCACAGCCACTACGCCAGCTGGTCCGCCGCGTCGGGGCTGGGACCCAAGCTGGGCGCCTTCGTCGAGGGCGGCGCCCACTTCGTGTCCGCGGTGGGCGTTCCGCTGGAGACCGGCAAGACGTTCATCGCGGTGATGGTGATCGCCTTCGCGGCGACCTCGCTGGACACCGCCGCGCGCATCCAGCGCCTGGTCATCACCGAGCTGGCCGAGTACTACGTACCGAAGTACCCCGGCGTGAGGCCCCTCACCAATCGCTTCCTGGCGGCGGGCCTCGGCATCGGCGCAGCGCTGGTGCTGGCAGTGACCCAGGCCGGCGGCAAGGGCGGGCTGCTGCTGTGGCCGCTCTTCGGCACCACCAACCAGGTGGTGGCGGGCATAACCCTGCTGGTGGTGAGCATCTGGCTGCGACGCCAGGGCCGGCCTTACCTCTACACCCTGATTCCCATGATGATGGTCGCGGCCGCCACCATCACGGCCATGCTGGGCGAGCTGGCCGGCTACTTCGCCGATTTCGAGCAACGCTGGCTGCTGGCCGTGATGGGATCCATCATCCTGGCCGCCGACGTGTGGGTCCTGCTGGAAGGCAGCAAGCTCCTGATGGGGCTGCGCGACGGCGAGAGCGCGAGAGAGACGCCGTGAACGTGGACGACTTGTCGGGGCGCTGGGCCCTGGTGACCGGAGCCGCCAGCGGCATCGGCCGGGCCACGGCGCTGGCGCTGGCCCGCCGGGGCGCGGACCTGGTGATCTGCGACATCGACGAAGCCGGACTCGACACCGTTCGCGGCGAGATCGAGGCGCTGGGTCGCGCCGTGCTGGCGCGCGCGGTGGACGTGGCGGACCGGGAGCAGATGCGCGCCTTCGCCGAGACCGTCCACGCCGAGATTCCCGCCGTGGACATCCTGGTCAACAACGCCGGCGTCGCCGTGAGCGCGACCTTCGTGGACACCACGCTCGAGGATTGGGACTGGATCCTCGGGATCAACCTGGTGGGCGTGATCCACGGCTGTCACTTCTTCGTGCCCAGGATGATCGAGCGCGGGGCCGGGGGCCACGTGGTGAACATCTCGTCGACGGCGGGCTACTTCGCCGTGGGGACGATGAGCGCCTACAGTGCCACCAAGTTCGCGGTGCGGGGGATGTCGGAGGCCATGCGCGGCGAGCTGGCGGTGCACGGCATCGGGGTCACGGCCGTCTGCCCCGGCATCATCGACACGCCCATCGTCGGGAAGATGCGAGTTCGGGGCGGCGACGAGCAGGAGAATCGGCGCCTTGCCGTGCAGGCCTTCTCGCGGCGCGCCTACTCCCCCGAGCGCCTGGCCCAGGGCATCCTCAAGGCGATCCGCAAGAACAAGGTGGTGGCCCCGATCACTCCGGAGGCACGGCTCTTCTGGTGGATCGTGCGCTGGTGCCCGTGGCTGGCCCACTGGATGAACCGGCGCGGCTCGGCGCGCGTGGCGCGGGAGGCCGAGGAAGCGGAGCGGGTGGCCGGCTAGGTCGCCTGAAGCTTCGCCCCGTGCTCGGCGTACCAGGCCGTCAGCTTCCGGTTCGCCTGGTCGCTGAAGCGGTCCTCGAGAAGGCGGATGCGATCGCCCTCGAAGTGCGCGGTCTCCTCGCCCTCGAGCGCGAGATCGGGCGCGCCCGCCAGCGTGTAGACCGCACGGAAGCGGATCCAGA
>JAFDET010000181.1 GCA_019310195.1 Deltaproteobacteria bacterium | reverse complement strand
GACTCGGCGCTCCACTCGATGCCCAGGGCGTCGCGGGCCAGCCAGGCGAAAGCGAAGAAGGCGCCGGTCACGCCCAGGATGATCAGGCTCTGGCGGGTCTCCTTGTCCACGCCGGCGAGCGTAGCGTGGCGGCGGGCCGCGATCGGCCCTAGACGCAGCAAACGCGTTCGCATTGTTTTCCCATTGAATTACGAGCGCTTGGGGACACTTGCCAGATCTTTCCATTCCTGTAAAGATAAAGGTCCGACCTCGTACCTCCGACCAGAACCGATGAGGTTTCGCCCCATGGCCGCCGATCTCCAGCCCCTGGCCCCCCAGCGCCGCGCCGACGAGGTCTTCGAGCGCCTGCGCTCGCGCATCCTGTCCGGCGCCATCCAGCCCGGCGAGCAGCTCCCCACCGAGCGCGAGCTGGCCGAGGCCCTGGGCGTGAACCGCTCCTCGGTGCGCGAGGCGGTGAAGCACCTGGAGTTCCTGGAGCTGGTCGAGGTGGTCCACGGCCAGGGCACCTTCGTCCGTGAGCTGGGCGAGTCCTCGGCGCTGCAACTGGTGGAGACGCTGCTGCGCGACCCGCGCACCGTGACCCGCGACCTGATGACCCAGATCCTGGCGTTCCGGCGCCACACCACCCTGCACGTCGTCGAGCTCGCCGCCCGCAACCACACCGCCGAGCACCTGGAGCGGGCGCGCGCGCTGATGGAGCACGAGGCCGACAAGGGCTCGGCGCCCCAGGCGGCCCTGGAGATCGACATCGCCATGAACGCCCTGCTGGGCGAGGCGTCCGGGAACCTGCTCTACCAGATCGTGACCAACCTGTTCACGAAGCTGCTGCGCCGACTCGGGCCCATCTACTACAACGAGGAGCGCGACCACGCGCGTTCCTATGAGACCCACCGCCGGCTGCTGGCGGCCTTGGAGCTGTCCGACGCCGATGCGGCATGCGCCATCGTCGGTGAGGTCCTCGACTACAGCGAGGCCAAGATCCTCGAGGCCATGAGCCGCCTGGAGGCCGAGGGCGCCATCGGTCCGGCCGCAGGAGAAGCGCGATGAGCGCGTGGGGCCTCGACGAGCGCCGCATCGCCCTGGAGCGCGCGTCCCGCGAAGGCGTGGACGTGCTCGTGGTGGGCGGCGGCATTACCGGCGCGGGCGTACTGCGCGACGCCGCCTCGCGTGGGCTGAGCGCGCTGCTGGTGGAGCGTCTGGACTTTGCCTGCGGCACCTCGAGCCGCTCGTCCAAGATGATCCACGGCGGGCTGCGCTACCTGGCCCACGGGCAGTTTGCGGTGACGCGCCAGGCGGTGCAGGAGCGCGACCTGCTGGCCCGGCTGAACCCCAACCTGGTGCGCCCGCTGGAGTTCCTGTTCCCGGCCTGGCGCGACGGCAAGACGCCGTACTGGCAGGTGCGCGCCGCGCTGAGCGTCTACGCAGCGCTGGCCAACTTCCGGCGCTCGTCGCGCTTCAAGATGCTGGGCGCGGACGAGGTGGCGGAGTTCTGCCCCGGCCTGCGTCAGGACGGCCTGCGCGGTGCCGGCGTCTACCGGGACGCCGAGGTGGACGACGCGCGTCTGGTGCTGGAGGTGCTGAAGAGCGCGCGGCGGCTGGGCGCCGAGGCCGTGAACCGAGCAGAGGTGGTGGGCTTCGAGCGCAACGGTGATCGCCGCATCCGCGCCGTGCAGGTCCACGACGAGCTGGCCGGCGTCACGGTGCGCATTCCGGCCCACGCCGTGGTCAACGCCGCCGGCCCGGGCGTGGAGCGCGTGCGCGGCCTGGACCGACCCACGACGACGCACTCGCTGCGGCCCGCCAAGGGCGTGCACCTGGTGATCTCGCGGCAACGGATCCCGGCGCGAGGCGCGGTGGCCTTCGAGGGGCTGGATGGCCGGCACCTCTTCCTGTTTCCCTGGGACGACGTCGCCATCATCGGCACCACCGACACCTGGACCAGCGAGATCGGCGAACCCATCGTCACCATCGAGGAAGCGCACTACCTGCTGAGCGCGGCCAACCGTGCCTTCCCCCACGCGGCCCTCACCACCAACGATCTGCGCTGCGTGTACGCGGGCGTCCGGCCCCTGGTGGGCTCACCCGACGACGGGGACAAGCCGCCCAGCTCCGTGTCCCGGGACCACCAGGTCTGGGACGACCCGTGCGGTCTGGTCTCCGCGGCGGGCGGCAAGCTCACCACGCACCGCGCCACCGGTGAAGAGATCGTGGACCGCGTGCTGCACCACCTGCCCGACGAGCGCCGCACGGCCGCCGGGCCCAGCCGCACCGCAGAGCTTCCCCTGCGTGACGACGCCTTCGAGCGCGCCGAGCTGGAGGAGCTGCTGTGCGCCCGTTACGAGCTGGACAGCGCGCGGGCCGCGCGCCTGGTGCGCACCTGGGGCGCCGATGCCGAGCGGTTGCTGGAGGAGGCGCCCGTTGAGGAGCGTCGGCCCATCGGGCGCTCGCGCTTCAGCTTCGCCGAGATCGGCTGGTCGCTGCGCAGCGAGTGCGTCACCAGCCTTTGCGACCTGCTGGAGCGGCGCCTGCGCCTGGCATTGCTGGCCGAGGGCCAGGGACTCTGGGAGCTGGAA
The DNA here is from genome assembly GCA_019310195.1 of Deltaproteobacteria bacterium. GTDB lineage: Bacteria > Myxococcota_A > UBA9160 > UBA9160 > JAFDET01 > JAFDET01. The sequence goes on along the minus strand of JAFDET010000181.1, from coordinate 3,882 downwards.
GAGATCGCCGACAGCGCCGCGGTTGCGGCCGGCTGGGATGCCGACCGTCGTCGGGCCGAGTGCGAGGCGTACCGCGAAGCGGTCTGCACGCGCTACCAGATCCATCCGGCGCCGGCGAGCGTCAAGCCGGCCGAGGCTCGTTCCGCCGCCGCCTGACCCGCTGCGCGCGCGTGCACTACGCTTGCGCGCATGCCGGCCCGCACCCTCGTCATCGTCAACCCCGCCAGCCGGAATGGCGCGCTGGGCCGTCGCTGGCCCGACGTGGAGCGCCGCCTGCGGGACGGGCTGGGCCGGGACTTGGACGTGGAGCAGACCCGCGGTCCGCGCGATGCCGTGCGCATCGCGCGCGAGGCCGCGCGCGCCGGCACGGAGTGCATCATCGGGGTGGGTGGCGACGGCACAGCCCACGAGGTGGTGAGCGGTGTGCTCGAGGCCGGCCTGGGCGAATCGACCCAGGTGGGTCTGCTGCCCTTCGGCACGGGCGGCGATCTGTGCCGCACCCTGGGCATCCCGCGCGATCTCGACGAGGCCGTGGCGCGCCTGGCGTCGGGCAAGGTGCGCCGCATCGACGCCGGCCGCGCCGACTTGACCGGGCGCGACGGCCGTCCGGCGACCGCCTGGTTCGTCAACATCGCCAGCTTCGGACTGTCGGCCCTGGTGACCGAGAAGGTGAACACGGCGCCCAAGGCGCTGGGCGGACGCGTCTCCTTCTTGGTGGGAACGCTGCGCGCCCTGGCGAGCTTTCGCAGCCACGACGTCACCGTGCGCGTGGACGGAGCGCTCCTGCACACAGGCCCGCTGGTCTTCGCAACGGCGGCCAACGGCCGCTACTTCGGCGGCGGTATGCATGTGGCGCCCCAGGCCGTCCCCGACGACGGCCTGCTGGACGTGGTGGTGGTGCGCGACGCGCCGCGCACGCGTCTGCTGCGCCAGATCCCCGGCATCTACAAGGGGAACCACCTGGACCAGCCCGAGGTCAGCGTCGCCCGCGGCGCACACATCGAGGCCGAGGCGGAGCCCGGCCAGGTCTGGATCGAGCTGGATGGCGAGCCCCTGGGAACCCTGCCCGCCCGCTTCCAGGTGCTGCCCGGAGCCCTGGCCTGGATCGGCGCCGAGGCCTGATCCGCTTGGGTGTCTGTGCCGCGATTCGCCAGGCCTGTGCCGCAGTGGCTGCCGAGTCGACGCACGTTCGTGTCGACGACGAGGAGCTGGGCAGGCTGGCGGATCGGCTGGCGGCCGGTTCGCTGCAGCCGACCGGCGATGACCCGGCGCGGCGCCTCCAGGGCTCCGAAGAGACCACCCTGGCCTACATCTTGACGCTCGACGCCGTGAACTTCGGCTCGGGCTGGTTTCCCCGTCTGCGCAAGCGGCGCGGAATGTCCGGCTACTTCACGGTGGCCACCGCGCTGGAGGAACGCTTCGCCGCCGGGGGCGCGTGGAGCGCGGAGGATCTCTGCGCACTCGACGCGGGAACGCTCACGCGGGTGTTGAGCCAGGACCCAGGCGACGCCGAGGTCGCTGAGCTGATGGCGCTCTACGCCCGCGCGCTGAACGACCTGGGTCGTTTCCTGCTCGACGGCTACGCCGGGCGCTTCGCCGGCTTGGTGGAGGAGGCCGCCGGCTCCGCCGAGGCGCTGGTGGAGATCTTGGCGCGCATGCCTTTCTTCGAAGACGTGTGCGAGTGGCGCGGGCGGCGGGTGCCCTTCTACAAGCGCGCCCAGATCACGGCGTCGGATCTGGCGCTGGCCTTCGGCGGCCGCGGCTGGGGCGCGTTTCGCGATCTGGATCGGCTCACGATCTTCGCCGACAATCTGGTGCCTCACGTGCTGCGCTGCGAAGGCGCGCTGGTCTACGACCCCGCGCTGGCGGCGCGCATCGACGAAGAAAAGCTCGTCGAGGTGGGCTCCGAGCAGGAGGTGGAGATCCGGGCCTGCGGCGTGCACGCAGTGGAGTGCCTGGTGGCGTTGCTGGGCGAGCGCGGCGCGGCGACGACGGCGCACCACCTGGACCACGTACTCTGGGATCGCGGGCAGGAGCCACGCTACAAGGCGCGGCCGCGCCACCGTTCGCGCTCCGTCTTCTACTGAGCGCTCACTCCGCCGGACACGTTGCGCCCCCCACGCCGACGATGGCGTCGGCGAGGGCTCGCGCGTCGGCGTCGCCCAGGTGGGGTGCGCGCAGCGCCTCCCGCGCCTCGCGGCGGACGTGCCGGCAGTCCAGCGTGCGCGGCAGCGCCACCACCAGTCGTGCGATCTTCTCGCCGATCTGCAACAGCGCCGGTCGCAGCTCTCCGTCCAGGTCGTAGACCGCACCGGCAAACGAGCTTGGCGCCGCGGGCGTGGCGCGCTGCACGGCCTTGGCCGCCTCGATCTGTGCGCGGTAGAGCGCACGGACCGCGGCCTCGTCGGGAGTCGCCTTGTCTGCGGCAGTGGCCGCCTCGCCCACTGCAGCAACCGCGGCGTCGAGCACGCGCACCTCGCGCTCGGGCACCTCGATGGGAAGGCCCCGGGCGCGCTTCACGTGAGCCACCAGGGGCATCAGCGCCAGCCGCTCGTCCAGCGCGGCCAGCAGCGCCGCGAGCGGCTCCGCGGTGGCCGGGGTCGGCTCCAGTCGGTGCCGCATGCGCCAGCGGCTCAGGCTGCCGTCGGCCTCCCGGGCCAGCAGCCAGCGGTCCAGGCGCGCTGCCTCCTCGCCGGCGTCGGCTCGCAGCAGCCAGGCCTTGCGGTCGCGTGTGAAGGGGCCCAGGAGCCGCAGGTCCGTGCCGCGGCGCCAGTGGGGCGCCTCGACCGTGTCGGTGATGGCCGCGTCGGCGCGTCCCTCGATCAGGGCTGCGCGCACCGCGTCGTTGGGGCTCAGGGCCTCGATGCGCGCCCGGGGCAGATGGGCGCGTGCGACCCGCTCCAGATGGCCGCCCCGGTTCACCACCACGCGCACCTCCGGCCGGTCCAGTTCGGCGAGCGACTCGGCAGTGGAACCGGCCGGGACCAGCGCCACCGCCCCGGTCTCCGCCACCGGCACCGAGAAGCGTCCGGCCAGGGAGCGCTCGGGCCGCACGGTGACACCGCTGGCCGCCGCGTCGAAGCGGTTCGCCGCCAGGTCGGCCAGCAGATCCGGCCAGCGGAAGGGCACGCTCTCCAGCGGTCGGCCGGTCTGGGCCGCGTAGGCCTCGGCCACGGTCTGCGAGAAGCCCCCCAGGCCCGCTTCCGTGCGCAGGCTGAAGGGCGCGTAGTCGCCGCTGGCCCCCACCCGTAGGCTGCCCTCCCCGCTCGCCCGGGCGAGCGGCGCCAGGAGCCCCAGGATCGCCAGAAACGTCGCAACGGCGCGGACTTGCGCGCTCATGGGAGGTTGGAGGGGCCCATTCTGCCTGCTATACTGCGCGGCTTGCCGGCCCCCAGGCGCGGGGCCGGTTTTCCGTACAGCGAGGGTCCCAGACATGCTCACACTGGACGAGCTCGAGCCCGGCCTGGCCGTCACGCACAAGAACACGGGCCTTCGCTACGCCATCGGCGACGTCGCGGACGACGAAGTCCTGCTCACGCCCGTGGACAGTGACCTCCAGGATCTGCTGGTTCCCATCGACCTCTTCCGCACCGAGTTCGTGACCGCCGAGCGCTACAGCGCCCGCCGCTCCCGCGGCCGCCGCCGCGGCAGCAGCGCCCCGGCGACTCCCACGGGCCCCAAGGTTCGCGGGCGCATCAAGAAGATGGTGCGCGATCGCGGCTTCGGTTTCATCCGTGGCGACGATGGAAAGGAAGTCTTCTTCCACCGCTCGGGCCTGGGCGGCGCCGACTACGACATCCTCAACGAGGGCGACATCGTGGACTACCACGTCTCCGAGAGCCCCCGCGGCCCCCGCGCCGAGAACGTCCGCCAAGCCGTCCC
>JAFDET010000180.1 GCA_019310195.1 Deltaproteobacteria bacterium | reverse complement strand
TGCTGCAGTTCCTCACCCAGACGACACCGGCTCCGCCGGCTCCCTAGGTGGCTGCGTCGGCTATCGCGCGTGCTGCCGGCCGGGCCTGCGACGCCCGAGCTCGCTTCCTGCGACGAGCACGATGCCGATCGAGAGTGCCAGGAAGGGCAGCGCCTTGCTGAGCTGGTGGTCAGGCGTGAGCGCCCGCTCGATGGTCGCCATGCCGGCGAAGCCCACGGCGTCGTTCGTGAGGCCATGCACCATGATCGCCGGGATCAGACTTCCGCCCAGACGGTTCATGAAGTAGGCCGCGACGATGGACGCGGTGACCGTGCCCAGGGTGAAGGCCGGCAAGTAGACGAGCGCGTACTGCGCCAGGCCGAACTGCTCCACCAGGCCGGAGACCACGTCGCGGGGCACGTGCCAGAGTCCCCACAGCACGCCGACGAGCAGCGCGGCTCGCAGGGGGTCGAGGAGGCCGTTCTGGAGGAGTGGCGTCGCGTAGCCGCGCCAGCCGGCCTCTTCGAGCACGGCTCCCTGATCGAGCAACGCCGCGAAGACGAGCGCGGAGAGCACGCCCCAGGACAAGCGGACGGGCGTCTGTACGTACTCGCCCGGGGCCAGCCACTCGCGGAGGGCGAAGGCCGCGAGCAGACACAGCACCACGCTCACCACGAGCAGTCCGTAGCTCGCGAGCTCTCTGCGCAGCGACTCTCCGCTCAGTCCCAGAGGGCGGAAGCGCCGCGCGAACGCGTGCCACTGCCAGCTGCTTCGCGCAGCAGCGAGCACGATGAGTGCCGCGAAGGAGGGCACGGCGCTGCCGACGATCAGCAGCCACAGACCCGGCTCCGCGAAGCACAGCCGCACGACGTCCCACAGGTTGGACGTCCACGGCACGCCGCTCGTCTCCGACGCCCGCGCTGCCAGGGCGCCGAAGTCCATGGATGTGCCGAAGAGGGCGCTTAGCAGCGGCACGATTCCCAGGAGCAGGAGGGTGAGGGCGTAGAAGGCCCAGAACTGCTTCCAGGATCGGGTACTCGTGCTCATGGAGCGGGGGGCCGAGCGCCTACCCAGGGCATGGCTAGGGCAGGTCGCGTTCGGTGGAGCTGTAGGTGTAGGTGGTGAGGACGCCGCTCGAGTCGAACTTGAGCTTCAGGTCGCGGGCCCGGGCCGCGCCGAAGAGCGAGTAGCGGTACTGCCCGTAGGTCCAGGTGCGTTGGCCGTCCTCCAGGCCGGTGCGCCACGGCTCGCCGAAGGCCTTGCGCACCTGGGCCTGGGTGGTGCGCCCGGGCTTCAGGTCCGGAATCGGCCCTGCCGGGAAGTCGCGCCCGCTGGAGACGCAGGCGACTGCAAGCAGGAGCAGCGCGGCCAGGGTGATGCGGGTCATCGGGCCCAGGGATCGAAGGTTCCGAAGCTCCATACGTGACCCTCGGGGTCGCGGCACGTGTAGCCGCGCCCGCCGTAGTCCGCGTTCTCCAGCTCCAGGACGACCTCCGCGCCCGCGGCGACGGCGCGGTCGTGGTGGGCGTCGGCGTCGGCGACCACGATGTAGGGGCCCTGTGAGGCGACGCCTCCCGCGTCGGCCGGCGGCTTCACGGCCTCGTCGAACGGCCCGTGCTGCTGGCCCGCGCCCAGCATGACCATGCCGTTGCCGAAGACGAGCTGGGCGTGCACGACGTTGCCGTCGTCGCTGGGCACTACCAGGTGCTTCTCGAACCCGAACGCCTTGCACAGCCATTCCACTGCGGCGGCGGCGTCCCGGTAGCGCAGGGCGGGGATCACGGTGGCGCGGGTGTCGGCGGGGCCTTCACGCATGGCGGGCACCTCCTGGGGACGAGCCTACCACGAGCGCGGCCCGCTCACGGCGCTGCGTCGTCCCGGGGGAACTCGACCCAGAAGACGCCGCGCAGCTCGCCTGCGTGGAAGCCCACGGCGCGATCGTCCGGATACAGCTCGCGGATCGGCTGCGCGAGGTCCGGGGACAGCGAATCTCCGTGGCAGGGCTCGCAGAGGGGCTGCATGACGATCGGCTCCACGTAGCCGGCGCGGCGCTCTTCCAGCTGTGCGACTCGGGGAGCCCGGTCGTCGGCGTTGGCCAGGTACGCGTCCAGGATGGGCAGCACCCACCCGGGCGAGGCGTTGGTGGGGTTGCGCAGGCGGTGGCTGGTGCGGCCCACGCGCACTCCGTCGCGGGACAGCGACTCGGCGATCTGCGGGCCGCTCAGACGACAGGCGCCGATCGCGTGGCTCGGTCCCTCGGCCAGGCCCTCGCGCAGCGCCGCCTGGAGCTCGCGCTTGAAGGGTGCCAGCAGCTCGGCGCCGCGCGCGAGCTCGGCTTCGTTGGCGAACGCCGCGCCGGCCATCAGGGCGGCAGCTGCGAGGGCGATGATGGGTCTACGCACCCGGGCCTCCGATCGGTGCCGCTGCGACGCGCAGCGTGCGCAGCCGGTTCAGGGCAGCGGCCACTTCGTGGCGCCGCGGGCGCGCCAGGTCGATCCAGCGCCGGGACAGGGACTCCAGGCCTTCGGCGTCCAGCTGGGCCTCCAGCGCGTCCAGCGCCTGGGACAGGGTGCGGCCCTCCAGGTGCCGGCGGCGCAACGCCTCGAGGGCGTAGCCAACTGCGCGGGTCTGGCTGCGCTCCACCAGCTGCTCCACCGCTCGAAGCTCGATCCACTCCTCGCCGAAGCCGATCTCGTCGGCACTGCGCGCGCTGATCTTCACGTCGCGGCGACCCTTGGAGGGATCCAGGCTGTCGGCTCGAGGGACGCGCGGCGTGGGCGCAGCCAGGGGCGTGCGCGTCTCGCTGCGGCGGCCGGTGGCCCGCGTTCCGGCGATCTCCCGGGCGCGTTCGGTCACCTGCTGGGGGCGGTAGGCGCGCATGGCAATCACCGTGTCGGCGGCCTCGAAGTAGTCGCCGCTGCCGCCCATGATCAGCAGCGTCGAGACGCCCAGCACCTCCCACAGCTCGCGCACGCGATCCAGGAAGGGCGTGATCGGCTCGTCCTCGGAGGCCACCAGCTCCTGCATGCGGGCGTCGCGGATCATGAAGTTGGTGGCGCAGGTGTCCTCGTCCAGGAGCACGACGCGGGCGCCGACTTCGACCGCCTCCACGATTCCCGCCGCCTGGCTGGTGCTGCCGCTGGCGTCGTCGCTGCAGAAGGCGGCGGTGTCGCGGCCGCCCGGCAGCTCGCCGATGAACGGGCTGATGTCCACGCGCTCCACGCGCCGCCCGTCCTCGGCGCGGAGCTTCACCGCGTCCGGGTCACTGACTACCCACTCGCGGCCGTCGCCGGGCACGTGGGGGTAGACGCCGCGCTGGATCGCGCGCAGCAGCGTGGACTTGCCGTGGTAGCCGCCGCCTACGATGAGGGTGACACCCTGGGGCACGCCCATGCCGGAGATGCGGTGCGGCGCGTGGGGGATCTCGAGCTCGACGCGCAACGCGTCGGGCGATTCGAAGGGCACGGCGCCCGCCAGCGGGCGCTCCGACACGCCGCTCTCCCGAGGCAGGATCGCCCCATCGCCGACGAAAGCCGTTAGGCCGCGCTCGCGGAGCTGGGCGCGCAGCGCCTCCTGGCTCTCGACGCTGTCCACGAAGTCGGCGGCGTCGACTTCGTTCCCCGGCCCCAGGGCGTGCAGGGCGATCTCCGGCAGCACGTCGCACAGCACCGTCTCGGCCTCCCGGCCCAGCACGCGCCGGCCCCGCGCCGGAAGCCCGACCTCCAGGCGCGCTTCCACGCCGTTCTCGTCCAAGGCCACGGCCGTGCGCTCCACGACCTCTTGCCCGCCGGCGTCGATGGCCACGAGTCCACTCTTGCCGGAGCCGCGCCGCTCGCTCGCAACGCGGTGGATGGCGCGGGCGGTGCGCCGGGCCAGCCAATCTTGCAGGGCGATGCGGCGCACCCGTGAATCGAACAGGTCCGCAGGCCAGGCGTTGGCCACGCGGATCCGCACGCGCGACGGCGCGGCGAAGGGATCTCCCTGCACGTGGTCGATCAGGACTTCGCACGCGTCCGCGGCCCAGCGCCCGCCCACGTCCTTGTACGCCCTGTAGCCTCTGCCGTCGATGCGGCGGAGCTCGCGCCTCAGGTCTTCGAGCGAAGCCACGTGTGCAGTGCCGGGGCGGCGCGGCGGCGCAGCGCCGACGTCAGGGTGAAGCGTTCGAGCGCCTGCTTCAGGGCGCGCTCGCCGCTGGGCACCGGGTTCTCGCGGAAGTGCTCCGCCACCTCCTTGCGGTACGCGGGCGTTCCCAGGGCCGGCGTGGCATCGATCACGCGCGTCACCAGCATGGGGGGCATGCGTCGTCGCACGGCCTTCCAGCGGCGCTGCACGAAGGCCCAGGCTCGCTCGCGCGCCGCGCGGTTGTGGAGCAGGCGCATGAAGACGAAGGCCACGTCCTGGGTCGGCACCTGGTCGGTCAGGGCCAGGCGCAGGGTGCGGTCCACCAGGCGCGCCGAGCTCACGCAGCCCAGGCTCAGCAGGAAGCGGCGGCGCTCCTGGGGGGTGGAGGCCTTCTCCATGGCCTCCAAGAGCTGCGCGTAGCGTTCGGCGTCGGCGCTGCGCGCGGCCAGGCTGACGACGCTGTCGGCCAGGTTGGCGTCGAGGATGCTGCGGTCGTCCAGCCAGGCGCCGAAGCGCGCCTCGGCGGCGGCGGTCACCGGCTCCCACGCGGCCGTCTCGCCCAGGATGGAGATCACCGCGGCGCGGCGCAGGCGTGTCTCATCGGGCTCGCCCGGAGCCGGGTCCCAGCCCAGCTCCAGGAGCTGCTCGCCCAGGGTCTGCACGATCCAGTCTCTGAAGGGGCCGCGGCTGCGCTCGTCGGCGATCTGGTCCTCGATGAAGGCCAGCGGGCCGCGCAGCTGAAGCAGGACGTCGGGATCCGTCTCCGCGCCGAAGGCGGCCGCCAGATCCAGCCAGCTCGGGAGGTCGGCGTGGCCGGATCGTACCGCCGCCCACTGGTGCCCGAGCAGTCCCATGCGCTCCACCGGGCGCAGCGAGCGCAGGCTCGACGCAAGCTCGCGAAGCTCCGTCGCGCCGTGGAGCGGCCGGAAGAAGCCGCCCTCGTCGGCATTGCCGTAGATGAAACGCCCGGCGGGCGCCGGCACCCGTTCGCGCGCGCGGGTGAGCAGGTGTCGCACGGGCTTGCGGCCGACCCGGCCCACCCAGGGCACCGGCCAGCGCGCGCGGTCGCCGCGCTTGGGCCGCAGCCGGAAGCGCTCCTGGTGCAGCTCGATCGCGTCGCCCTTGCGCCGCACCCGCACCAGCGGGAAGCCCGCGGTCTCGATCCAGGCGCGCACCACCGGCTCCACGTCCTGGCCGGAGGCCTCCGAGAGCGCGCTCCACAGGTCGGACGCCACGGCGTTGCTCTCCCGGTGGCGTCGGATGTAGCGGCGTACGCCGCGGCGGAAGGCCGCCGGACCCAGGTAGCGCTCGACCATGCGCACCACCGACGCCCCCTTCTCGTAGGTGATCAGGTCGAAGTTGGCGGTGGCCTCCTCGGGGCTGTGCACCGGGACGTAGATGGGGTGGGTGGAGGAGAGGGCGTCCAGGTCCAGGGCCGCCGCGCGATAGTGCTGGAAGTCGTTCCACATCCTCCAAGCGGGCTTCCAGTCGTCGACGATGTGGAAGGCCATCCAGGTGGCGAAGGCTTCGTTCAGCCAAAGGTCGTCCCACCAGGCCATGGTGACCAGGTCGCCGTACCACATGTGGGCCAGCTCGTGGCAGATCACCTCGGCCACGCGCTTGCGTTCCTGCAGGGTGAGCGTCGCCGGGTCGGCCAGCAGCAGGGTCTCGCGGAAGAAGACGGCGCCCGCGTTCTCCATGGCGCCGGCCTCGAAGTCGGGCACTGCCACCAGGTCGAGCTTCTCGTAGGGGTAGGGCAGGGCGAAGTAGCGCTCCAGGCGCGCCAGGGTTTCGCGGGCCGCCTCCAGGCCGAAGGCCGTGAGATGCCCCTTGCCCGGGACGTGCCAGACGCGGATCGGGGTCTCGCCGCACAGCTCCGGCTCGGACGCCTCCAGCTCGCCCACCGCCAGTGCCACCAGGTAGGTGGACAGCGGCGGCGTCTCGCGGAACTGGACCGTCCTGCGCTTGCCTCGCACCTGCTCGCTCTCGATCGGTGCGTTGGAGAGCACCGCGTTTCGCGACGCCGTGGTGACCGAGATGCGGAAGCGCGCCTTCATGCCCGGCTCGTCGAAGCAGGGGAAGAAGCGGCGTGCGTCGGTGGCCTCGAGCTGGGTGAAGGCGTAGCGGCGCTCGCCCGCGCCGGCCGCGTAGAGGCCACGCAGGTCGCTGCGCAGGTCGCCTGCGAAGGCCAGGTGCAGGGTCGCCGTCCCGCGAATGCGCTCGCTCCGGACGCGGCTGCAGCGCTCCGCGCAGCGTGCGGCCCTGCCACTCCACCCGCGCCCGGGACAGGGTCAGATCCACGGCGTGGAGCTCGAGGGTCCGTGTGTGCGAGTCGGACGCCAGCTCGATCGCCACCTCGCCGCGGAAGCGCTTCTCCGATGCGGGATCGACCTCCACGTGGAGCTCGACGCGGCTCGGCCGGACGTCGGAGCGGAGACGGATGTTCTTGCGCGTCAAGAGTTCGCCGAGATCGAAACGGAACGTTGCATGGCGCCGCAGTATACCGGAGCGGCTACACTCCCGGCCGGAGGGAGCCGTGTCGAATCCGTTCGAACCCGACGAGACCCGCTGGTTCAAGCTGCAGCGCCTGTCGC
>JAFDET010000020.1 GCA_019310195.1 Deltaproteobacteria bacterium | reverse complement strand
CGGAACCACACCGCCTGTGCACTGCCAGCAGGGAAGCGTGTTGCCGGCATTGTCCGGGCGCGCGTAGAGGAAGACGGCGAGATTCCCGTCGTTGTCCACGTCGCCGTAGGCGGCGGCCGTGAAGTAGGGCCCGTCGGTGCCCACGACGGCATGGGTGTCGTAGTCGAAGTAGGTGGCCCCTTCGGGAATCCAGCCGAGCGCTTCGAAGCCGGTGCCCGCGGGGCCGAAGTAGAAGCGACGGTCGCCCTCGCCCAGCCAGTTCTGCTTGTCACCGTTCATGGACATGCGCGGCGAGGGAACCGAATCCACGTAGGAGCCGAACTCGGCGAAGTAGGAGATCTGGACCTTCCGGATGCCCTCGAGGTTGGTGTAGGCCTCGCTGCGCTTCGAGCGCATCTGGTAGAGCGAGAAGGCGGGAATGGCGGTCGCGGCCAGGACACCGATGATGGCGAGGGAGATCACCAGCTCGATCAAGGTGAATCCACGGCTGAGGCGTCGATCTCGCATGTCTTGGCTCCCCACCTGGTTCCTTGTTCATCGAGAGAGGAAGGAAAGGCAGGCAGGAGGGCCGGAATCCGGCCCTCCTGCCCCATTCGAGCGGACTAGAAGACGCTCTGGCCCATCCCGGCGCTGCAGGGACCGACCGTCTCGAGCAGGTCCTCCGAGTCGGTGATGGCGTTGTAGACGCCCGTGGCCACGCAGCCCGTGGCACCCGCAACGCCGGCGGTGGCGCCGGCCAGGGGCTTGATGTAGCCCCAGAGGTTCCCGGTGCCCTCGTCGTCGATGTCCGACATGCTCTCGGCCGTGAACTGCACGCAGGGCGTGCCGCTGCTCGGGCAGGCCGCGCCGCCCGACGCGTTGAAGGCCGAGACCGCGTACGAGTAGTAGGTCTCACCCTCGGGCGCCCAGCCCATCACGCCGAAGCCGCCGTTGTCGGCCCAGTTCTGCTTGTCACCGCTCAGGTTGGCGGGGTTGAGCAGGGACGGCGAGGCCGTGCCCTGCACGTAGGTGCCGAACTCGGCGGCGTAACCCTCCTCGGCCGTCCGGATGGCGGCGAGGTTGGTCTTGCCCTCAGCCGCCTTGGAGCGCAGCTGGAAACGCAGGAAGTTGGGAATGGCGATCGCCGCCAGAATACCGATGATGGCGACCACGATCATGAGCTCGATGAGCGTGAAGCCGCCCGAGCGCTTGCGAAGAAGCTTTCGCATGGGGTTGATTCTCCTAGTGCGTGCCGAGCGCTTGCCCGCAGGAGCGTGCTGCCCCCATCGGCCCGACCATCGGACCGCCAGACTGACCACCGCTCGGATCGCGGTTCGCCCCCTGGGAGAGCAACCCCCGTGCCATCGCGGCAGCTGCGTCCCCATGTATCGGCAACCGCAGCAGGGAAGTTGAGGCGCGGAGAGGCCGAACCGGCGCCGGCGGTCGTACCTCCCTCGGCCCCGAAGGGGGCCCCAGCGGGCCCCGAAGTGACGAAACGCGGCGCTCGAAGCGACGAAAAACGTCACTCGGGAGTTCGGCCTGCTGCCACGCAGCCCCACCCGGAACGCCAAGGCTCCAGTGCCTGCGGCGCGCGCAGAGAGCTAGCCCCACACGAGCCCGCAACACCACCAAAGCCTGGGGCCCGCAAGCGCCGCCCTCCCGGCAGGGTCATGCACGCCAGTCGGCTGCGGCGCGCGCAGAGAGCCGAAGGCGAACGTAGGGCATTGTCCTGCTAACGATATGGAAAGCTAGGTTGGCCCGCGCCCTTTCGGGCCGGCGTGCTCCCATCGTCTAGCGGTCTAGGACGGGGCCCTCTCAAGGCTCAAACAGGGGTTCGATTCCCCTTGGGAGCACCACGCCGGCCGCCCGCTTCCCTCGGTCAAGCGGGCGCCTCGCGGCGCCGATGCGCACTGCCGTGGCAGGGAAGCGGACAGACGCGCCCGGCGAGCGTCGCGCGCGGGCGGCCGCGCTCGGGGCGGCGCTGCTGGTGGTGGCGATCGCCCACGCCGGCGCGCTCGGGGCGGCGTTGGTCTGGGACGACCACCACCTGCTGGGACCCCAGGGCAGCGTCACCCGCGCCGAGCACTGGACGCAGCTCTTCAGCATGCGCTTCTGGGAGATGGGGTCCGACGCCGCGCCGGCCGAGGAGTACTACCGGCCCCTCACCCTGACGAGCTTTCGCATGCAGCTCGCCCTGGGCGCGGGCAGCGCTTGGCTCCACGCCGGCAACCTGCTGCTCCACCTGTGCGCGTGTGCGCTGCTCTTCGCGTGTGCGCTGCGCTTCGGCGCAACGCCCCGCGCCGCCGCCCTGGCGAGCGCGCTGTTCGGCACTCTCCCGCGCCTGACCGAGAGCGTGACCATCGTCTCCGGGCGAACCGACCTGCTGGCCAGCGTGGGTGCGCTCGGCGCCCTGGCGCTGCACTCCAGCGCGCCGGGAGCCCACGCGCGCCGCTGGGCCGCAGCGGCCCTGCTGCTGGCGGGCCTGCTGGGCAAGGAGGTGGCGCTGGCCGGCGCCGTGGCCATCGCCGCCCTGGAATGGGCTCAGCGCTCGGGAAGCCTCTCCCGCGCGGCACGCAACCTGATTCCGGTGGCCTGTGCGGTGGCGACCTTCGCGCTGCTGCGCCTGGCCGCCCAGGTGCCCGCGGCCGCGCAGAGCCCCTTCGCCCTGGCGGACCGGGCGCTCTTCGGCCTCCAGGCCCTGGGCGCCTACGCCGGCATGATCGCTCTACCCGCGTCGCCCCAGCTGGTGATCGGGAGCGTGGGCTGGACCGACCCGCTGCACCTGGCCGTGGGTGCCGTCGTGGCGCTGGGCCTGGCGGCCGGCATCGCGGCCCTGCTGGCCGGGCGGGTCCCGGCACGGCACGCGGCGTGGCTGGCCCTGGCCATCGCCGCGCTGCTGCCGGTGCTGCACGTGGTGCCCATCTCCGTGCGCTCGATCGCCGCGGACCGCTTCCTGTACCTGCCCCTGGCCGGCGCAGCCATCGGCCTGGCGCTGGGACTGCCTCGCCTGGACGTGGGCCGGGGTCGCATGCTGGCCGCCGGGCTGGCGCTGGCCGTGTTGGGTCTGGGTGCGACCACGGCGGCGCGTACGCGCGACTTCCGCGACGAACGGGTGCTCTGGGAGAAGGAGGTGCGCCGCGCGCATCCCGGCAACGGGCAAGCTCATTTCGAGCTGGCCAACCAGCGGGCCTGGCGCGGAGACGCACGCGGGGCCCTGACACTCTACGCCGAGAGCCTGCGCCGCGAGCGCGCGCTTCAGGAGCGCTTCCCGCGCTGGTCGGTGCCGGTGCTGCTGCGCGCCAACACCGGCCTGGTGCTCTCGGAGCTGGGCCGCTTCGACGAGGCCGTGCCGCTTCTGGCCGAAGTGGTGGCGGCCGAGCCCAGCGTCACATCTCACCACCTGTACCTCGGCACGGCGCTGTCCCGCGCGCTGCGCTTCGCCGAGGCCGACGCCGCCCTGAGCCGGGCGCTGGCCCTCGACCCGGGCTACCGCAGCGCGGCCCAGGCCCGGGCCCGAAACCGCCGAGCCCAGGCGCTGTGGGCGGCGCTGCCGCCCGAACGGGAAGGCGAGCCGGCGGCGCTGCGCGCGCGGCGCGCCCAGGTCTACCAGTGGGTCGGGCATCTGGAGCGGGCGGCGACCCTGTGGATCGACGTCGCCCGTGCCGAGGACGCCGATGCGGAGGCCCTGTCGGCCGCGGAGCGTGCCCTGGCCCAGCAGCGTCAGGTCTTCGGCGAGACGCCGGCCACGCGCGCGCTGGCCTCGGCCCTGGCCGAGCGGCGCAGCTGACGCCGGCTGGGGTAGGCTCCCGCGCCGTGGCCAACTTCCACTTCGCATTCATCGACATGGAGTTCGGGGGCCTGGACCCCGAGCTGCACGACATCACCGAGATCGCGGTCATCCTGACCGACTACCGGCTGGCGGAGCTGGGCCAGAAGGAGTGGAAGGTCCGCGCGCGCGCCGATCGCATCACGCGGGAGGCCGCCGCCATCTCCGGCTACGACGCCGAGGTCTGGGCCGCGGAGGCCGTGCCCGTGCGCCAGGCCCTGGAGGAGCTGACCGCGCTGCTGCCCAAGGGCATCACCGTGGTGCCGGCGGGCCAGAACGTACGCATGGACGTGCAGTTCCTGGAACGCGGCTACAAGAGCTGCGAGCTCCCCTACCCCTTCGACTACCACGTCATCGACCTGGCGACCCTCTTCTACGTCTGGTCGCTGGTCGCCGGCCACACCGTGCCCGCGCTCTCCTTGCGCCAGGCGGCGACCCACGCCGGCCTCGTCGAGGGCGGCGTCGAGCACCGGGCCATGGCCGACACCCGACTCACCCTGGAGACGTTCCGCTACTACGTGGGTCGGCTGGCGCCCCGCTCGCTGCCCGACGCACCCCCGAGCTCCGAACCGGAGGGCGGCGCCGACGTCGGCGGCTCCTGAGGGTCGATGCGCACGCGCCACTTGGCCAGGGCGTTGCGGTCGACCCGGGCCAGCAGCGGCAACAGCAGGCGCGCGGCCAGGCTTCCCGGCCGCAGACACACGGCCGACGCGAAGTCGATCAGGATGGGATGGCCGTCCTCTCCTGCCAACACGTTGCTGCGATGGCGCAGGTCCAGGTGCGCCACGCCGCGTGCGTGCATCGCCGCGATCGCCTCCTCCAGCTCGCCGAGAAACTCGGGCGGCACGCGTCCGCGCAGCTTGCGGGAGACGCGCTCCCCAGGCCGGTACTCCACGGCAAAGGCGTGCCGGTCGATGCGCCCCAGCGTCCGAGGCACGGCCGGCAACCCCTCGAGGCGCTGGTAGGCGAGCAGCTCGCGGTCCAGGAGCCAGGGACCGATCCAGCTGCGGACCAGGGCCGCGCGGGGCAGGAAGTCCTTGACGACGACGGGGCCGGCGTCGCCGTCCACCAGGTAGACGTCCGGGTTGCGGCGACCGCCCCGATTGAGGACCTGGCGGGTGCGTTCGGCGAGGTTGGCGCGGCTGAGCCCGTGGTTCACGGGCGGGAACGTAGGCTAAAGCGCCTCGCCCGGGGAGCCCGGGTCGTCGTCGGCCATCTGCTTGAGGAGGAGAGCCCAGAGCTGTCGGCGCAGCCGCTCGCGAAACAGCGGATCCGCATCCACGTGCACGTCATCCGCCTCGAGGAACTCGCGCAGCTCATCTTCGAATCCGTTGCCCAGCTCGGTAGCCACGTTCCACTCCCGCGCATCCGATTCCGGCGGGCGCCCCCCAGCGCCGCGGGAGTTCACGCCTCCCCCCAACTCTTGCTGTGCGCTGGGGCGCTTTCCGCGGCGTGTGTCTCCACGGCCTCTACCAATAATCGCTTCACCCGGTACAAGCTCGAGCGCACGGCATCGCCACTGCGCTGGGTCCGTCTCGCGATCTCCCCGATGGGGAGGTCCTGCTCGTGCCGAAGCCGGAATGCGTCCACCTGCCACTCCGTCAACGACCCGAGCTGTTCCTCCAACACACTCACGCAGCGCTGGAGCTCCAGATACTCCTCGGGCGTCCACGACGCAACCGAGGCGCCTGCGTGTACGTCACCGGGTTCGATCTCCGCCAACCGCTCGTCGGCGCTCCGCTCGCGTCGGATCTGGCTGTTGATCGTGTTGCGCGCGATCCCGAAGATCCAGGTCAACAGCTGCGAGTCGCCTCGAAACGACGGCAGCGAGCGAAAGACCGCGGTGAACACCTCCTGGGTGACCTCCTCCGCATCCGCGCGGTTGCGTAACCGGCGCGAGGTGAATGCGTAGACGCGGGGGAAGTAGCGGTCGTAGAGCTCGGTGAAGGACTCTTCCCGGCCTTGCCGGAATCCTTCCAGTAGCTCGCGGTCGCACGGCTCTTGATACAGGCTCGCCTGGGGCAACGCCGAGTCCTCGTCGTTGTCCTTCCCAGGCGAGAACACACGTGCTCTCACCGCTTTAAGTGGATGTCAGGGTGGTCTGCGTGGCGCGAAAATCCGAGAAAAGTCCCATCGAGGCCAACACTTGCGCCCCGAGAGCAGGCGGATTCCGCCCCGCGGGGGCTCCCCGGCGAAGCGACGCCTGGAGATCAGGGCCGGAGCAGGGTCTCCAGGTCCGGCGCGGCCTCCAGGAGGGCGCGGCGCATGCGGTAGAGGTTGGCCTTGACCGCATCCTCGGACTTGCCGAGGCCCTCGGCGATGTTGCGGATGGACTGCCGGCGCAGGTGCTTCAGGTGGAAGATTCGGCGCTGGAGCGGGGTGAGGTCCTTCTCGATCACCTCTTCGCAGCGGTCCAGGATGCGGCGGGCGTCGGCGGCCCGATCCGGGGGCACCTCCTCGCCGGCCACCTCGTGGGCCCTGTCATCCAGGCACTCGAGCCGGGGGCGGCTGCGGCGGAAGCGGCGGTTCACGGTATTGCGCGTGATCCCGAAGATCCACACCAGCAGGGTGGAGTTGCCCTGGAAGCTCGAGAGCGCCCGGAAGACGGTCATGAAGACCTCCTGGGCCACGTCCTCGGCCTCGCCCGGGTCGCGGAGCCGCTTCAGGGCGAAGCGGTACACCCGCGGGAAGTAGCTCTGGTACAGGAGATCGAAATGCTCACGGCTGCCACCGAGGATTGCCTCGACCAGCTCGCCGTCATCCGACCATGCTTCTACTGCGTGCGCCATTCGGTCTCCAGGCGCACTTCTGATGCCTGGGAAAGTGGGAACTCATCCGGAATTGGGGAACGTGGAAACAGCGTGATTCCGGGGGGCGGCTCCTCTTGTCCTCGGGCCTCTCAGAAGTGGGGACTCGCATCCCACCGAATGAGGGAGCAAGCCCCATGCCACTCCCGGGCGAAGTGCAGCCAAGAGCGTCAAGTCATTTAAAACAGTGACTTTTCTTTGGCTGTGGGCAGACGCGAGTGAAACACGTTCCTCGTCCCGGAGGGAAACTCTTTCCTCTATTGGGAACGTGGGGTCTCACAAGCGCGGGTGAATGCCCGCAGCGCGGAGCGGGTGCTCGGCGCCATGCTCCCGGCCTCGAAGGCCAAAGCGAAGCCCTGACCAGGCTCACGGCGCGTCACCACGCCGTCGAGCCGTAGCATCGCCGGCTCGCCGGGCAGCTCCAGGGTCACCCGGGCGGCAACCCCCTCCTCCGGCGCGTCGCCCGCCATCAGGTACACGCCCAGCTCCGACAGGTCGCGGGTCGCCAGGAAGATCTGGCGGGCGGGGTCCTCGTAGGCGGCCTCCAGGCGCACCGGGATTCGCGGTGCGCGTCGCCGGGTCGTGGTGTCTTCGGACATGGCTCTAGAGATCGCGGGGAACGATCCACCAGCTGCCGTCCCGCCGCTCCCAGCGATCCGCGCGGCGCGTGCTGGTGCTGCCGAGGCGCAGAGGCAGGCCGTTCTTGCCCACGAAGCGCACGAATACGGTCGCCGTGCCGGCGCGCTCGAAGGTGAACTCCGCCACCTCGACGCCCGTGGGCCGGTTCTGCTCGAAGACGGCGTTGTCCAGCGAGGCTGCCAGCGAAGCGTAGTAATCGTCGAAGGCCTCGGGCGTTTCGAAGTACTCGCGCAGCACCTGGTCCTGATAGGTGGCGTAGGTGTTGACCCGGCGGAACGAGAGGCGTTCGTAGAACGCCAGGGCTCGCTGATGGAAGTCGGCGACACCCTCGAACTGCACGACCTCCACGCCGAACTCGGGGTCGCCCCAGGGTCCCGGATTGCTCCACGGCCAGCTCCAGGCGCAGCCCGTGGCCCACAGTGCGATCAGCGCGCATCCCAATTCTTTCATGCGCTCCCCTCCTCGAGGGCCGCCTGTGCGGCCGCCAGCCGGGCCACCGGCACCCGAAACGGCGAGCACGAAACGTAGTCGAGGCCGATCCGGGCACAGAATCGCACGCTGCGGGGATCTCCGCCGTGCTCACCGCAGATGCCCACCTTGAGGCCCGGGCGCGTGGCCCGGCCCTGCTCGACTCCGATCCGCATCAGCTCGCCGATGCCCTTCTCGTCGATGGACACGAACGGATCCGCCTCCAGGATGCCCTGCTCCGCGTACGTGGTCAGGAACTTTCCGGCGTCGTCCCGAGACATCGCGTAGCCCATCTGGGTGAGATCGTTCGTCCCGAAGGAGAAGAAGTCGGCGAAACGCGCAATCTCGCCGGCGGTCAGGGCCGCCCGCGGCACCTCGATCATCGTCCCGATCTTGGGGCGCACCCGGACGGGCTGCCCGCGCAGCACGACCCGCAGCTCCTCCTCCACCTGCCCCCGGACGAACTCCAGCTCACGCACGTGGGCGACCAGGGGAATCATGATCTCCGGCCGCACGCGCACGCCGGACTGGGCCACCTCGCAGGCCGCCTCCACGATCGCGCGGGCCTGCATGCGGTAGATCTCGGGGTACGAGATGCCCAGGCGGCAGCCGCGGTGGCCCAGCATGGGGTTGAACTCGCGCAGCTCGTCCAGCTTCGCGCGGAGCTCCGCGACGTCCCGGGACAGGGCGGCCGCCACCTCGCGGATCTCCGCATCCTCGCGGGGCAGGAACTCGTGGAGCGGCGGGTCCAGCAGCCGGATATTGACCGGCAGGCCCTCCATGGCGCGGAAGATCCCCACGAAGTCCCCGCGCTGCATCGGTAGCAGTTTGCCCAGGGCGTGCTCGCGCTCGGCCCGGTCGCGAGCCAGGATCATCTCGCGCACCGCCAGGATGCGGCGCGGCTCGAAGAACATGTGCTCGGTGCGGCACAGGCCGATGCCCTCGGCGCCGAACTGTCGGGCGATCTTGGCGTCCTGGGGCGTATCCGCGTTGGTCCGCACCTCGAGTCGCCGGGCGCGATCCGCCCACGCCATGAGCTCGCCAAAGGCGTCGCCCAGCTCCGGGGTCACGGTGGGCACGCGGCCCAGCAACACCTCACCGCGGCCGCCGTCCAGGGTGATGGCCTCGCCCTCGCGGATCACGTGGGGGCCGACGCGCATCTCGCCCCGGGCCGCATCGATCTGGAGCGTGCCGCAGCCCGTCACCGCACAGATCCCCATGCCGCGGGCGACCACGGCCGCGTGGGAGGTCATGCCGCCGCGGGCGGTCAAGATTCCTTCCGCCGCGTGCATGCCATGGATGTCGTCGGGCGACGTCTCCAGCCGGACCAGCACTACCTTCTCGCCCGCCTTCACCCGGCTCTCGGCTTCGTCCGCAGAGAAGACCACGCTGCCCACCGCCGCACCGGGCGAGGCCGGAAGGCCCTTGGCGATCACCTCCCGCGGCGCCTCGGGGTCGAGCGTCGGGTGCAGGAGCTGCTCCAGCGAAGAGGCGTCCACGCGGCAGACCGCCTCGTTGCGGGTGATGAGGCGCTCCCTCACCATCTCCACCGCGATCCGCACCGCGGCCTGGACGCTGCGCTTCCCGGTGCGCGTCTGAAGCAGCCAGAGCGTGCCGCGCTGGATCGTGAACTCGATGTCCTGCATGTCCCGGTAGTGCCGCTCCAGCCGACGCTGGATCGCGAACAGCTCTCGGTAGGCCTCCGGCAGGGTCTCTTGCAGCGACGGCAGATCGGCGTTCAGCCCGGTCTCGCGATTCAGCGGGCGAGGCGTGCGGATGCCGGCCACCACGTCCTCGCCCTGGGCGTTGACCAGGTACTCCCCGAAGAAGAGCTTGGCGCCCGTCGAGGGGTCTCGGGTGAAGGCCACACCGGTGGCGCAGTCTTCGCCCATGTTGCCGAAGACCATGGCCTGCACGTTGACCGCCGTGCCCCAGTCCTCGGGGAGGCCGTGCAGGCGGCGGTAGGTGATGGCCCGCCGGTTGTGCCAGGAGCGAAAGACGGCGCCCACGGCGCCCCAGAGCTGCGCCCGAGGGTCCTGGGGAAAGGCCGCGCCCGTGTGGTCCTGGACCAGCTCGTGGAACTCCTGCACCAGCTCGCGCAGGGCATCGGCGTCCAGCTCGGTGTCGTCGCAGACGCCCCGCTGCTCCTTCGCCTGCGCCAGGCGGCTCGCGAAGCGTTCCGAGGGAATGCCCAGCACCACGTCGCCGTACATCTGAACGAAGCGGCGGTAGCTGTCCCAGGCGAAACGAGGATCGGCCTGGGCCGCCAGCCCCTCCACCGTCCGGTCGTTCAGTCCCAGGTTGAGGACCGTGTCCATCATGCCGGGCATCGAGACGCGTGCGCCCGAGCGAACGGACACCAGCAGAGCGCGCTGCGGATCTCCGAAGCGCGCGTCCATGATGCGCTCGACCCGGGCCAGCGCCGCCAGCACCTCCTCGCGCAGCGCGGCCGGAAGACGGCCGCGATTCGCGTTGACGTCGGCACACGCTTCGGTGGAGAGCGTGAAGCCGGGGGGCACCGGAATGCCCAGGCGGGTCATCTCGGCCAGGTTGGCGCCCTTGCCGCCCAGCAGCTCCCGCATGCTCGCGCGGCCCTGGGCGCGCCCCGCACCGAAGAAGTAGACGCGGCGCCGCTGGCGCGGAGACGGCTTCTTGCGGGGAGTGCGTGCCTGCTTCGCGGCCGGCGTCCCGCGGGATCCCTTGCGCCGCGCCGGGCTCACGCCGGCATCTCCAGCCGATCGGTCAGCCAGGCGCGCAGGGCGTCCACGCCGATGCGCTCCTGGGTCATGCTGTCCCGCTCCCGGACCGTGACCGCCGCATCGGACTCGGAGTCGAAGTCCCAGGTGACACAGAACGGGGTGCCGGCCTCGTCCTGGCGCCGATAGCGGCGGCCGATGTTGCCGGCTTCGTCGTAGAAGACCGGGAAGCGGCGCCGCAGGTCGCCGGCCAGGCGCCGGGCGGACTCGCTCAGCTTCTTGGAGAGCGGGAGCACCGCCACCTGCACCGGCGCCAGGAAGGCCGGCAGCCGCAGCACCGTGCGGGTCTCGCCCCCCTCCAGCGTTTCTTCGCACAGACCGTTGCAGAGCAGCGCCAGGCAGGTGCGCTCGATGCCGACGGAGGTCTCCACCACCATGGGCGTGTAGCGCTCCTTGGTCTCCTCGTCGGTGATCGTCAGCTCTTTGCCCGCGAACTCGGTGTGCCGGGTCAGATCCCAGTCCCCGCGATCGTGGACCCCCTCGATCTCCTGCCAGCCGAACGGGAACAGGAACTCCAGGTCCGAGGCGGCGTTGGCGTAGTGCGCCAGCTCGTCGGAGTCGTGGGGGCGGATGCGCAGCACGTCGTCGCCGAACCCCAGGTCCGCATGCCAGCGCCGCCGCTCACCCAGCCAGTATTCGAACCAGCGCTCGCGCTCGGACGGATGCACGAAGAACTCCAGCTCCGCCTGCTCGAACTCGCGCGAGCGGAAGGTGAAGTTGCGCGGGTTGATCTCATTGCGGAAGGCCTTTCCGATCTGGGCCATTCCGAACGGAATCTTCTGCCGGGCCGCCTCGCGCACGCGCTTGAAGTCGGTAAAAAGAGATTGGCAGGTCTCGGGCCGCAGGTAGGCCACGTTGGCGGCCTCCTCGGACGCACCGATGAAGGTCCGCAGCATCAGGTTGAACTGCTTGGCTTCGGTGAGGTCATGCTCCCCGGTCTTGGAGGCACTGCAGCGCTCGACGCCGTCGAGCTGATCCGCGCGGAAGCGCTTCTTGCAGGCGCGGCAATCCACCATCGGATCGCTGAAATGCTCTACGTGACCCGACGCCTCCCAGGTGCGCGGGTGGGCGACGATGGACGTGTCTACACCCTCCACGTCGTCGCGGCCCCGCACCATGCGCTGCCACCAGAAGGCCTTGAGATTCTGCTTCAGCTCGACGCCGAGCGGCCCGTAGTCCCAGAAGCCGTTGATCCCGCCGTAGATCTCGCTCGACTGGAAGATGAACCCGCGACGCGCACACAACGAGACCAGCTCATCCATGCGGACCGATGATCGTTCAGCGTTTCCGGTAGCCATGGCGCGCGGAGAGTAGCGAACCGCCCGGGTCACTTCTCCTGCCAGGTGGTGGTCCCGTCCCAGTCGGCGCCGGGCGGCTCGGCCCGGCAGCGCGCGATCCGACCCCGGTACAGCGCATGCAGGGGACGGCCGGGATCGCGCGCCTCGAACTCGGCGAAGAGCGCCTCGGCGCGGTCCCAGGCACGCGCGCGGAAGCACCCCAGGGCCTCGTTCCAGCGCTGGAGCTCCGCGCGGGCGGCCTCGTCCAGGGCGGCCTCCACGCCCCAGGGTTCGAAGATCGAGAGCGCCTCGGTCCGGCCCTTGACCCGCACGCGGTCGAGCTCGCGGAACGCCATCTCGGCGCACGCGTTGCGCGTGGACTTCCCGACGATGACCGCCACGCCGTACTGCTTCGTGAGGCCCTCCAGACGCGATGCCACGTTGACGCTGTCGCCGATCACCGTGTAGTTGAGCCGGGTCAGCGAGCCCATGTTGCCCGCCACCACGACTCCGGTGCTGACGCCCACGCCCATGCCGACGCGCGCATCGCCCTCGAGCCCCAGCTCGTCATTGATGGCGTCCACCGAGGCGGCCATGGCCATGGCGGTGCGCACCGCGCGCAGGGCGTCGTCCGGATGCGACAGGGGCGCGCCGAAGACCGCCATCACCGCGTCGCCGATGTACTTGTCCACGACGCCTGCGTGCGCCTCGACGATGTCGCTGACCCGCGTCAGGTAGGTATTCAGGAGCGAGACCAGCTCCTGGGGCGAGGTGCGTTCGGAGAGCGAGGTGAAGTTCCGAACATCGGTGAAGAGCACCGAGACCAGCCGTTCCTCGCCGCCCAGTTCGATCTCCTTGCTGAGCAGCTCCTCCGCCACGACCGGCGAGACCACTTTGCCCAGCAGGTTCCGGACCCGGTCACGCTCGGCCAGGCCAACGGTCATGCGATTGAACGAATCGGCGAGCACCCCCAGCTCGTCGCGCTGGGCCACCTCTACCGGGCGGGTGTAGTCGCCCTGCTCGATCCGCGCGGCCCCCTCGACCAGGCTCGCCACCGGACGCGTCACCCGCGAAGCGAGCAGGGCGCCACCCACCAGCGAGAGCAGCACGCCCAGGGCGAAGATCCCGACCAGCAGCGCCCGCAGGCGCAGGTAGGGCGCCAGCGCCTCGTCCAGCGAGCGCTGCAACGCAATGGCCACGCGCGTCTCCCCGGCCGAGCGCGCGGGGACGACCCAGGTCACGTAGTCCAGGCCGGCCAGCTCCAGGGTGACGCGCTGGCCTGCCTCGCCGAGCTCCGGGCTGATGCGTCCGCCGAGCCCCTCCCGCGCCGCCTCGGGCAGGGTGGACGCGAAGGGCACCCAGCGACCCGCCTCCATGCGCAGCAGCGAGACCTCCGTGCCGGTCCCCTCGCTCTGGCGCCGCGCCAGGGCTTCGTCCACCGGGAATCCCAGGACGATCCACTTCTCCGGCTCCGGCATGAAGAGCGGCGTCACCACCAGCTGGTGTGGCCGATCGTCCAGGAACTCGATGGAGGACGCCTCGCCGAACTCGCTGTCCTGTGCCGCCGCCAGCAGCTTCGGAAGCGGGAAGGCGGCACCGACGTCCTCCGGGTGCAGCGTGCAGCCTTCGGTGCGCGGATCGTCTCCCATGGAGGCCAGCATCATCACGCTGGCGGCGATCCGCTCCCGGTGGTTCTGCAGGACCGAGAGCAGGGTGGCGTGCTCGCCGGTGGCACTGGCTTCCTTGAAGGCAAAGTCCGACGACAGCAGCCGCGCCTTCTCCAGCAGGATCGTCTCGCGCACCTCGAGGGAGCGGGCGAAGGCGTCGGCGGTGAACGCCAGAGTCTCGTCCACCTGGCGGCGCGCGTTGCGGACGCTGGCCCCGTTCACCGCCAAGAAGGCGACGCCCTGGACCACCAGCAGCAGACCCAGGACGAAGGTCAGAATCCGTGCGCGAAAGCTTCGAAACTGGAGGCGCAGGGCCCCGGTCCTCCAGGTCCCGTCAGTAGTTGGCGCCGCCCGCGCTCGGGGCGCGACGCGGCCGCCAGACGCGCTTCTGCTCGATCACGAACTCCGCAGACTGGCCGCTGGCTCCGACGGAGACCTGCTTCTCGACGTCGCCCTTGGCCAGGCGCGGATGCCACACGGACACGCGGTAGTCCCGCGCAGACAGGCCCTCCAGGCGCGCGCGCCCGCTGGAATCGGTCAGCGCGAAGTGAGGCGTATCCGCGACGTAGACGTAGGCCTTCATCCAATCGTGGATGTTGCAGCCCAGCGCCACGACACCCGGCTGGTCGAACAGGATCGGCTCCTGCGGAGTTCCCTTGTAGAGCGGGATCTCGAACTTCTTGGCCTCGGAGAACGAATAGACGTGGTGCCGGATCTGATCGTGGTTGGGGAAGCTGACCCGGGTGCCGGCCTGCACCACCGTGACGTAGGGGACGTACTCCTTGTCGATCTGGTCGATCTCGGTCGCCCGACCCGAGCCGCCGCCCCCGGCGCCATCGACGGCGTAGACCACGGCATCGGCCACGGCGTTGCCGCCCGCGTCGCGCACCGTGACGTCCAGGCTGCCCGCCGAGGCGGGGCCCGCGGTGACGCACCAGGCTGCGAGAAGTCCGATCTGGAGACTGCGGAGTCGGTTTCGCTGCATCGTCTAGTACCTGAATAGGACGGAAAGGGAGACCACGTTGCTGCGGTAGATGAGCACGTCCGCCTTCCCCTGGCGGAACTTGTAGCCCAGGTCGACGGAGGCGTGGTCCCCGATGCCGTAGTTGAGGTTCACCGACGCCTGATGGATGTGCCCTTCGAGGCGATACGTACAGCCCCCGAACACGTTGTTGATGGCGATGGCCTTCACGTTGCTGCCCTCGCGGTCGAACACCTTGCCCACGTTGCCGACGGTGCAGGACGAGTCGAACTCGCCGTCGCGGTACGTGTAGCCCGCGCTCAGCATCAGGTTGTCCCAGACCAGGAAGTTGCCGCGGATGCCGACCTCGAAGTTCTCCTGGTCCCAGACGTTGGTATCGAAGCCCGGGGCCACGACCGGGCCGTTGCCGCCGTCGCGATGGGTGTAGCGGCCGAAGATCGCCGCATCGATGCGCGGCGTGAAGCGCTTCAAGGCCTCGATGCCCGCGTCGTAGACCCAGCTGGAGCGGTCGTCGTCATCCACCCACATGCGCCCGGCCGCGCCGTCGATGCGAAGCTGGGGCACGTTGGGGCCGACGCCGAACTTGTGCAGGATCGCGCCGCGCCCCTGCAGGCGGACGCGGTTGAAGTCGTCGAAGTCGAACTGCACCCGGCTCCGGAACTCGGCCGCCAGGGACAGGCGGGTATTGTCCGTGATCTGGTAGACCCGGCCGCCGCGGCCGCGGGCCAGCCAGGCGTAGTCGCTCTCGGTATCATCCCGGAACGCAGACAGGTTCAGGTTGTCGTCGTACTCGAAGCCCGTTCCGGCCTCGGCGATCCAATCCACCCATTCGGCCCCGGCGATCCCGGGCCACAGCCCGATTGCCAGCGCCAGGACGAGGATCGCAAGCCCCCCCGACGTCACGCTGCCCCCCCGCATCCACACCCCCTTGGGAAAACCCGGTGTGGCAGCATTGTACACGGGAGTCCCGCCAGATCGCACCGAAAGCCACGGGGCAATTCCCCCGCAGCGCCTGGAGCCGCGCACAGAGAAAGGCGCGTAGCCCCACCCGAGCCCGAGCGCTCACCCAGCCTACGGCCCGCAAGCCCGAGGCTAAGGAGAATGTGCGAGCCCTCTGGGTGGACGAGGGCGCGCAGCGAGCCGAAGGCGAGCGAAGGGGCTCGGCCGCCTAAGAATAGCCGTGCCGCCGACGGACCTACCCCCGAACCCCCAACCCCAACGCGTCCAGCACCGGCTCACTCCGCAGCTCGAGGCCCACGTGGAAGCGGGCGAAGCGGTGGACCAGCTCGCGGGCCTCGGCCAGAGCCCCGCCCGACAGGTGCAGGCGACCCAGGCGATCCGGCTCCAGGCGCAGGGCGTGCTCCAAGGTGCGAAGCGTGCCTCGCCGCACGGGCAGCAGGCCGTCGATTCGCACGCCGCAGGCCCGGCAGACGGGCCCGCCCTCGGGTACGTGGAAGGCCGCCGGCTCCCCGCCGCAGCGCACGCAGCGGGCCAGCTCGGGCCGCAGGCCCAGGGCATCCAGGGCACGCAGCTCCAGCAGCACCCGCAGCCGGGCGTCGGGCTCGGCCTCTTCGAGCAGTGCCAGCGTGCGTAGGGCGAACCCGTAGAGCGCGGCGGCCTCGTGCGCCGCGTTGCCCTCGGGCGCCATGCGGTCGAGCAGCTCGGCCAGCCAGCCGGCCAGAGCGAAGCGGTCGGCCCGACGGCGCAGCCCCGGGTGGTGGTGCACCAGGCGCGCCTGCTCGAGCCGTGCCAGGGTTCCCGGCCGCCGCCGCACGGCCAGCTCGATGCGCACGCGGTTCAGCACGTCCAGGCTGCCCGCGAAGCGCTTCACGCTGCGGCGCGCGCCCTTCGCGATGGCGCCGATGCGCCCCGCATCGGGGGTCAGCAGGTGGACCACGAGATCGGACTCGCCGAAGTCCACGGTGCGCAGGACCAGCGCCTCAGTCCGCATCGGGGGACTCGCTGGCAGCGGGCGGCGGTGTGGCCTCCGGGGCCACCTCGTCGGCAAGCGAGCGCACCGCGTCCCGGCGAATCGGCGGCGGGGCAACCGGCTCCGCCGGCTCGTCGGGGCGGGAGGCGAGCGCCAGCCACACGGCCGCAACCAGCACCAGCAGCGCCGCTCCGGCCAGCACGAGTACCAGACGGCCCAGCGGCGGCCCCGTGTACTCGGGCTGCGGCTCGGCCTTCGGCTCGACCAGCATGCGCGAGACCGCGTCGTCCGGGTCCAGGCCCAGGGCCGTGGCAACCGCGCGCACGAATCCCCGCGCGAAGCCGTCGGGCTGGGCGTCGAAGTCCCCGGCCTCCAGCCGCTCGATGGAGCGGCGCGGAATCCGGGTGACCGCCGCCAGCTCGTCCAAGCTGATGCCGCGCAGCAGACGCTGGCCGCGGAGGTACTCGCCGATGGACGGCGCGCCCCCTAGCGCAGCAGCTTCAGGTATTCCTCGGACTTCTCGCCCCACTGGCCGTTCGGCTTGGACTCGGCCGCCGCCACCAGGTGTCGAACCGCCTTCTCCTGCTGGCCGATGGCGAGAAAGATCTCGGCGCTGCGATAGTGCGCCTCAGCCAGTGCCAGAGGGCCCGGATTCAGGTCGATCACCCGCTGGAAGAGCCCGAGCGCTTCGAGCCGCCTCCCTTCGGAAGCCTCAAGGATGCCGAGGTTGAGGAGCGCGGGCCAGTACCTCTCGTTGTACTCGCTGGCCAGCTCGAGATTGGCCCGGGCCTCTTTGGTCTTGCCCAGGCGGTACTGGGACCAGCCCAGGTTGTTCAAGCCGCTCCACGGCTTGGCGAAGGTGGCATCGTCGAGCAGGATCTCGGCGTGGTGGGCCGCGGCCTCGTAATCGTTGCGCTGGATGTAGACGCCCGACAGGTTGAGACGCGCCGAGTGGAAGCCCGGCTTGAGCTCCATCGCCCGCTCCAGGTGCTGGACGGAATCGTCGGTGCGGCCCTGGCGCCGGTAGGCCTCGGCGATGGCGAAGTGGCTCCAGGGATCCTCGGGCTCCAGCTCGAGAGAGCCTCGAAGCTCTCGCACCGCCAGCGCATTGCGGCCGTTCTTCAGGTGATCGATGCCCACGTTGTACTTGGCCTCGGCCTGCTTCCTGGCCTGCTCCACCGGATCGGGCTTCCTCAGCTCCGGCGATTCGACTGTGACGCAGCCCAGCCCGGCCACCAGCACCAGGGCGGCGGCCAGACGCAGCAAGGCATGTCGATTCACACGGATCATCTCTTCCTCCTCGCCTCTTAGAAGGCGCCGAGAATCCGGGCGAGCAGGCTCGGCCGCTCGCGGGTCGGTGCGGCCTTGCGCCGAACCAGGGGTACACGGCCCAACGCCGTGCGCTTGGGTGCGGGCTGGGTCTCCGCGGCGGGCGGGTCGGGCTCAACGGCTTCCGGCGCCGCTTCCTCCCGACCCCGGAACTTGCTCAGAGAGGTCGTGCTCGGCGGCACCGGCGCCGACTCGAGCGGAGCGTCGGGGTCCACCACCTCGTCGCCCGCCGGCGACCAGCCGGAGGTCAGCTCCAGCGCCAGTGCGCCGGCAGCGGCCTCGGGGTCGCCCTCGGGCGCCAGGTCGGTCAGCTCCAGGGGCTCGGCGCTCTCGACGTCGGGCTGTGTGATCTCGGCCAGGCCATCGGCCAGCTCTCCGCGGCTGCAGCGCGGGGGCGGCCGGCCTTCCTCGAAGGCCTCCCAGGCCTCGACCACCTTCTCACGCCCGATGGTGTCGTCGCTCGAAAGGATGTCGTCGTCGAACAGGAAGCCCATACTCTCGGCGAAGGACAGCGCGGCCTCGAGCGCGGTCTCCAGCTCGCCGGCGTCCTCCAGATGACCCTCGAATCCGTAGACGACCAGGCGGCCCGTCGTCACCGACCGCAGCCGCACCTCGAGCACGCTCTGCGCCTCGTCGTCCCAGCCCGTCACGATGACCGCCCGGGCGGGGCCGGAGGGCATCTCCTCGGTGGCCACCACGGGGGCGTTCAACGAGCTGCGCAGCGCTGCGAATCGGCGGGGGTCCGGTGAGCCGGGATCCCGCTTCGGGAAGAACATGCCGGGCGTATCGGTCCGGCTGCGCGCGCACTTGAGCTTCTCGGGGCCGCAGCCGCAGGGCCAAGCGCCCGGGTTGAGGGGGTTTTTTGCCGGACGCGGCGGAATCGAGTTCGACCCCCGGGGGCCTTTCGCCTCGTGCCCGGGCAGATACACTCCTGACACTGAACGCGCAGTTCCGGATGTCCCAAGGGAGCAGCCGCCGGGTGGGCAAAGGCAAGAGCAGCGAGCCCGAAAAACCCGTTGAGGAGCTCGAGCGCGTCGCGATCCGCTTCGCCGGCGACTCCGGCGACGGGATGCAGCTCACCGGGACCAAGTTCACCGAGTCCACGGCGCTGGCGGGGAACGACCTGTCCACCCTGCCGGACTTTCCGGCCGAGATCCGCGCACCCGCCGGAACCCTGGCCGGCGTTTCCGGGTTCCAGATCCACTTCTCCTCGGTGGACATCCGTACGCCGGCCGACCAGCCGGACGTTCTGGTGGTGATGAACCCGGCGGCGCTGCGCGCCAACGTGAACGACCTGAAGCCCCAGGGCATGCTCGTGTTGAACAGCGACTCCTTCACCAAGCGCAACCTGGAGCGCGCGGGCTACGACGGGGATCCCCTGCCCGACCTCGAGGAGCGCTACCGGGTGGTGCCGATTCCGCTCTCCACCCTCAACCGCGAGGCGGTCCAGGGGCTGTCCCTGACCCAACGCGAAGCCGACCGCAGCAAGAACTTCTTCGCCCTGGGGCTGATGTACTGGCTCTACAACCGGCCCAGGGACTCCACCGAGGCCTGGATCAGCAAGCGCTTCCGCGGGGACGTGTGCGAAGCCAACCTGCGCGTACTGCGCGCGGGCTACCACTTCGGCGAAACCAGCGAGCTGTTCCCGGTCTCGTTCGTGGTGCCCCGGGCCAAGATCGAGCCCGGGCGCTACCGCAATATCACGGGCAACACGGCCCTGGCCTGGGGAGTGGTCGCGGCAGGCATACAGATGGGCCGCCCGGTCTTCATGGGCGCCTACCCCATCACGCCGGCCACCGACGTGCTCCACGAGCTGGCCCGCTACCGCCACTTCGGGATCAAGACCTTCCAGGCCGAGGACGAGATCGCCGCGGTCAGCTCCACCGTGGGCGCCGCCTACGCCGGCGAGCTGGCCATCACCACCACCAGCGGGCCGGGCATGCTGCTCAAGCAGGAGGCCCTCAACCTGGCGGTGATGGTGGAGCTTCCGCTGGTTGTAGTGGACGTCCAGCGGGCCGGCCCGTCTACGGGAATGCCCACCAAGACCGAGCAGGCCGACCTGCTCATGGTGATCCACGGACGCAGCTCGGACAGCCCCATGCCGGTGCTGGCCCCGTCCACGCCAGGCGACTGCTTCCACATCATGCTGGAGGCCTTCCGCATCGCGGTGAAGTACATGACGCCGGTCTGCGTGCTCTCCGACGGCTACCTGGCCAACAGCTCCGAGCCCTGGCTGATTCCCGACGTAGATGCTCTTCCCCGTCACTCCGTCGAGTACCGCACGGATCCCGAGGGCTTCCTGCCCTACATGCGCAACCCGGAGACCCTGGCGCGCCCCTGGGCGACTCCCGGAACCCCGGGCCTGGAGCACCGGATCGGCGGCATCGAGAAGGAGGACGGGACCGGCAACGTCTCCTACATGCCCGCCAACCACGCGCGCATGACCCAGCTGCGCGCCGAGAAGCTGGCACGCGTCGCCCAGGACATCGCGCCCGTCGAGGTGGACGGCCCGAACCGCGGCAAGCTGGTGGTGGTGGGCTGGGGCGGCACCTGCGGGGCGCTGACGGCGGCGGTGGAGCAAGCGCGCGAGCGGGGCTTCCAGGTCTCCCGGGTTCACCTGCGCCACCTGAACCCGTTCCCGGCCAACCTGGGCGAGGTGCTGTCGCGCTTCGAGCGGATCCTGGTGCCGGAGCTCAACACCGGCCAGCTCTCGCGGCTGCTGCGGGCCGAGTACCTGGCCCCCTGCGAGTCGCTCTGCAAGATCGAGGGCCAGCCCTTCAAGGTGGCCGAGGTACGCGAGCGCATCGAGGAGATCGTGTCGTGAGTGAAGGCGCCACCAAGCTCGCCCTGAATCGCAAGGACTTCGTCTCGGACCAGGACGTTCGCTGGTGTCCGGGCTGCGGGGACTACTCGATCCTGGCCAACCTGCAGCGCGTGATGCCCGAGCTGGGTGTGCCGCGGGAGAACACGGTCTTCGTATCGGGGATCGGCTGCTCGAGCCGCTTCCCCTACTACATGAACACCTACGGCTTCCACACGATCCACGGCCGGGCGCCGTCCTTCGCCACGGGCATCAAGGCCAGCCGACCGGACCTGCACGTCTGGGTGGTGACCGGGGACGGCGACGGACTCTCCATCGGCGGCAACCACCTGCTGCACACGATCCGCCGCAACCTCGACATCCAGATCCTGCTCTTCAACAACCGCATCTACGGCCTGACCAAGGGGCAGTACTCGCCCACCTCGCGACCTGGAACGCGCAGCAAGTCCTCGCCCCAGGGATCCATCGACCACCCCGTCGACCCGATCGCCTTCGCGCTGGGCGCGGGCGCAACGTTCGTGGCCCGCACCGTCGACGTGGACGCCAAGCATCTCCAGGAGATGCTGCGCCGGGCCCACGCCCACCGCGGCACCGCCTTCGTGGAAATCCTCCAGAACTGCCCCGTGTTCAACGACGGCGA
>JAFDET010000179.1 GCA_019310195.1 Deltaproteobacteria bacterium | reverse complement strand
GCCCGCTCACGGCATCTCCAGCAGCTCGATCAGGCTGCCACCGATCTCGGCAGGGGCCTCCAGATACGCAAAGGCGACGGTCGGCCCGAAGCGCTTGTAGAAGACGGTCTCGAAGCCCTGGGCCTGGAGCTCCTCGATCTTGGCGTCGATTCCCTGGACCCGGAAGCGCACGTGGTGCAGGCCCTCGCCGTGGGCTTTCAGGTGCTCGCTGTGGGGCGTCTCGCCGGCCACGACCTCGATCAACTCCACCTCGATGGGGCCCGCGTTGTTGACCGCCACCTTGAGCGTGCAGTCCGCGCTGCGGCCGCGGATCGTACAGCCGGACAAGGGCGTTTCGCCCGCCCGGAACGTTCCATAGAGGGCCTCGTAACGCGGAAGCGCACGCCCCATGTCGGTGACCACGTAGCTCACCTGATCGATGGGCCCGAGGCCCAACGTGCCCGTCTCGTTCGCAGTCACGGGTTCTCCTTTCGCGACGGCGCTTCCATCACCGCCTGGATGGCGGCGATGATCGGAAAGCGTCTCCCCGACCCGGATCCAGTCGGCGATGCCATGGAAGAGCAGGCCCGTCACCAGCAGCCAGCGCGGCACCCACTGCGCGTCGGGCAGGGACGGCGCCGCGTCCGTGGTGAGGCGGCGCAGGCGCTCGCCGGCCCGGTTCACGCGCTCGGCATCCAGGTCGAGGAGCGGGTAGCGCGGGTGACCGACGAGCTCCGCGTTGAGGAGCAGGAACTCGGGGCCGCCGTCGGGGTCGTCCAGCTTCTCGACCGCCGGGAGCACCAGGACCTCCACCAGCCGGCGCAGCGTCGCGGTGCCCGCGGCCTCCAGCTCGTCGAGCATGGCGTGGCGTCGCACCTCGATACCGGGTGTGTGCTTGTCGAGGATGGCGTGAATCACGCCGCGCTTGTCAGCGAAGTGATACTGCACGGCGGAGCGATTGCGCTGGCCGGCGGCCTTGCCGATCTCCACCAGGGATACGGCGTCGATCCCGCGCTCGGCGAAGAGCCGCTCGGCCGCGGCCACGATCCGGGCCCGGGTCGCCAGGGCGTCGGAGCGGGGCGCACTGCGTTGGGTGTCGGGCTGGGCCATTGACAGAGATAATACTCTCGTATTATCTTGCCGCCCGCCACCCTGAGGACCCCGATGCCCGCCCCCCTGCATCGCTCGCGCCCCGACTTCTTCTCGGTCCGTCCCGCCTCGGGCGAGGCCCATCGCATCAACGACTTCATCTGGCTCTCGGAGGGCCTGTCCAACAGCTACCTGGTGGTGACTCCCGAGGGCCGCGTGGTGATCAACACCGGCATGGGCTTCGAGGCGCCGGTCCACAAGCGCAACTACGACGCCGTGAACGACGGCCCCGTCCGCTACATCCTGCTCACCCAGGGACACGTGGACCACGTGGGCGGCGTGGACCTGCTGCACGAGCCGGGCACCCGGATCGTCGCTCAAGCCAACTGTGCTGCGCACCAGACCGACGACGCGCGCATCGCGGCCTTCCGCGCGCGGCGCAGCGCCTTCGCCTTCTCCGACGTGATCGCCGAAGCCAGCGCCTGGATCCAGCAGAACATCGGCGGGCCGGTACCGGGCCAGTCGAAGCCCGAGCCCACCCTCACCTTCGAAAAGCAGCACGCCTTCGAGCTGGGCGGCGTGCGCTTCGAGCTGATCGCCACCCCGGGCGGCGAGACCACCGACTCCATGGTGATCTGGCTTCCCGACCACGGCATCTGCTTCACGGGGAACCTCTTCAGCGCGCTCTTCGGGCATTTCCCCAACCTGGTCACGATCCGCGGCGACCGCTACCGCGAGGCCCCGCGCTTCGTCGAGTCCCTGGACCGGGTCGCAGCGCTCGAGCCGGAGATGCTGCTGGTCGGCCACCACGGCCCGGTCGAGGGAAAGGAAGTCGTACGCGCCGAGCTGGCGCGCGTGCGCGGCGCCGTGCTCTACGTTCATGACGAAACCGTGCGCGGCATGAACGAGGGCAAGGACGTCCATACGCTGATGCGCGAGATCCGGCTGCCCCCCGACCTGGAAGTGGGCCAGGGCTACGGCACGGTGCCGTGGAGCGTGCGCGCCATCTGGGAGACCTACGCCGGTTGGTTCCACGGCCGCTCCACCACGGAGCTCTACGACGTCCCCCCCTGGAGCGTGCACCCGGATCTGGTGGAGCTGGCGGGCGGCCCCGAGGTGGTGGCGGCGCGCGCCCGCGAACGGCTGGAGCGCGGCGAGGCGGTGGAAGCGCTGCACCTGGCCGAAGCGGCCCTGGCGGCCAACGCCCGCAGCCGCGACGCCCTGGAAGCCGGCCGCGACGCCCACCGCGCGCTCGAGGCGCAGAGCGAGAACTTCTGGCTGACCTCGTGGATCCGCCGTCGCATCGCCGAGCTGGAGCGGGCGCTGGAGAATGTCTCGTGAGCGGGCGGCCCGACGAGGTGCGCATCGACGACCTGGCGCAGCCGCTGCTGACGCCGCTCCAGGAAGCGGCCATCGAGATCACGCGCAAGATGCCGGTGACATTCCGCGCGGAGGCGGTGCTGGAGCAGGCCGCCGAGCGCACCGGCCTCTCCGACTTCGGCGCAGACGACTTCCGCGAGCGGGTCGACGTGTGGATGCAGGCCCTGGAGGAGGACGCGGAGCTGGGACCGGTGGGACGCTTCGGCGCCTTCCGCGACTGCGTGCGCTACGCCGCAAACCGGCTGCGCCTGGAGGAGCTGCTGAAGCGCCACCCGGAGATCCTCGAGGTGGAGATCGTCCGCCCCATCGTGATCGGCGGGCTACCCCGTTCGGGAACCACGCACCTGCTCAACCTGATCGCCGCCGATCGGCGCCTGCGCTCCCTGCCCTACTGGGAGAGCCTGGAGCCCTTCCCCGCTCCCGGCGAGACGCCGGGGCCCGGAGAGGACGATCCGCGTCTGGTGCGCTGCCGCGAGGGCTACGCGCAGCAGGATGCCCTGATGCCCCTGCTCAAGAACATGCACGACATGGCCCCGGAGCACGTGCACGAAGAGATCGAGGTCATGGCCCTGGACTTCGCCTCCTACGAGCTGGAGTGGATCGCCACCGTGCCCCGCTGGCGCGACCACTACCTGTCCCACGACCAGACGCCCCACTACGCGTATCTCAAGAAGGCGCTGCAAGCCCTACAGTGGCTGCGCGGACCCGATCGCTGGATCCTGAAGTCTCCCCAGCACATGGAGCAACTCGGCCCGCTCTGCAGCGTATTTCCGGATGCGACGATCGTCCTGACCCATCGCGACCCGGTGTCGGTGATCGCCTCGGCCGTCACCATGCTGGCCTACGGCGACCGGGTGCGTCGCACGCGCGTGGATCCGCCGGCGGTGGCGCAGTACTGGATCGATCGCGTGGAGCGCCTGCTGCGCGCCTGCGTGCGCGACCGGGATGCCATCCCCGCGTCCCAGAGCCTGGACGTGCTCTTCCACGAGTTCATGGCCGACGACCTGGCCATGGTGGAGCGGATCTACGCCCTGACCGAGCTTCCCATGACGCCCGACGCGCGCGGCTCGCTGGAGGGCTACCTGGCCGCCAACCCCCGCGGCAAGCACGGGCGCATCCGCTACGACCTGAAGAACGACTTCGGCGTGGAGCCCGACGCCCTGCGCGAGCGCTTCGCGTTCTACTTCGAGCGCTTCGCCGTGGAGGCCGAGCCGTGAAGCAGGTGAACGTGCACGGGCCGGAGGACGTGCGCCTGGACGAGGTGCCCGAGCCCGAACCGGGACCGCGCGACGCGCTGATCCGCGTGCGCGCCTGCGGCATCTGCGGCACCGACCTGCGCTACATCAGGCTCGGCGGGCTGGCGGGTCCGACCACCGCACCCATGCCCCTGGGTCACGAGCTGGCGGGTGTGGTGGAGGCCGTCGGTGCGGAGGTGCGCGACCTGACGCCCGGCGCCCGCGTGGTGCTGAATCCCACGGCCGGCCGCAACATGATCGGCAACGGCGGGCGCGAAGGCGGCTTCGCGGCCCGGCTGCTGGTGCGCGACGCGGCTTCCGGGGGGCGCCTGTTCCGGGTTCCCGACACGCTCTCCGACGAGCTGGCGGCCCTGACCGAGCCCCTGGGCGTGGGCATGAACGCGGTGGACCGGGTGGAGGCGAAGCCCGGGGAGAAGGTGGCGGTCTTCGGCGCCGGCCCCATCGGCCTGGCGGCCATCGCCACGCTCGCCGACCGGGGCGTTGAAGACGTGGTGGCCGTCGACCTGTCGCCGCGACGCCTGGAGATCGCGCGCGCGCTGGGGGCCCGCGCCTGCGTAGACGCCTCGAGCCAGGACCCGTGGCAGCAGCTTCGCGCGCTGCACGGCGAGGAGCCCGTGCTGGGCGCGCCCATGGCCGGAACCGACGCCTACGTAGAGGCCTCGGGCGCCGGCGCCGTGATTGCCGGCGTACTCCAACACGCCAAGGCGGAGGCGCGCCTCTCGGTGGTGGCGCTGCACGACGAGCCGCGCCCGGTGAGCTTCCTGCTGGTGATGATGAAGCAGCTTACGATCCGCGGCGCCATGGAGTACCCGGAGGACTACGGGACGGCGCTCGCGCTTCTCTCGCGCCGGGACCTCTCTCCCATGATCAGCCACCGTTTTCCGCTGAAGCAATTCCACGACGCGCTGGCGGTGGCACGCGACCCCCAGGCCGGAGGCAAGGTGATGATCAAGATGGACGCCGAGGGGGCGGGACGATGAGCGAAGCCAGGGTGCGTTGGAACTTCTCGGGCTGCCGGGTGCTGGTGACCGGCGGCAGCCGCGGCATCGGCGCGGGCATCGCCGAGGCCTTCCGCGAGGCGGGCGCCCACGTGGCGATCACCGGCACCCGCGATGCGGCCAGCGCCTACGACCGCGACCTCTCGGGCTTCGAGTACCACGCGCTGCGCATGACCGACGCCGAGGGAATCGCGAGGGTCGCCGCGAGCCAGGAACGGCTGGACGTCCTGGTGAACAACGCCGGCGCCAACCTGCCCGGCGGCCGCAACGAGTGGGAGCCCGACGTTTTCGAGGAGTCGGTCGCGATCAACCTGTTCGGCTCCTTCCGCATGGCCCTAGCGTGCAAGGAGAAGCTGGCGGGAAGCGGGCTCGAAGGCGGCGGATCCGTGATCAATCTGGCCTCCATGTCGTCCTTCTTCGCCGTGCCCATCGTGCCGGGCTACGGAGCGGCCAAGGCGGGCGTGGTGCAGATGACCAAGAACCTGGCGGTGAGCTGGGCGGGCGAGTGCATCCGCGTCAACGCCGTGGCGCCGGGCCTGATCGAGTCCAACATGACCGCCCTCATGAAGGGCATCGACGCCCTGGAGAAGCCGCAGATCGCGCGCACGCCGCTGGGGCGCTGGGGCACGCCCGAGGACGTGGCGCCGGCCGTGCTCTTCCTGGCCAGCCCGGCGGCGCGCTTCGTTACCGGGCAGACCCTGAACGTGGACGGAGGGTACTCGGTTGCGTAGCGCGGGCGTGCTTCTGTGCCTGGCGGCCCTGATCTGCAGCGCGGCGCCCTCGGGCGCCGCGCCCGAGCGGCCCAACGTGGTGATCTTCCTGGCCGACGACCTGGGCTGGGCGGACGTGGGCTTCCACGGCAACACCCAGATCGACACCCCGTCCCTGGACCGCCTGGCGCGCGAGGGCATGGAGCTCTCGCGCTTCTACACCACGCCCATCTGCTCGCCGACGCGGGCCGCGCTGATGACGGGGCGCGACCCGATCCGCCTGGGCGTGGTCTACGCGGTGCTCCTGCCCTGGACCAACGCGGGCATCCATCCCGACGAGCACTTCATGCCGCAGAGCTTCCGCAGCGCGGGCTACCAGACCGCCCTGGTGGGCAAGTGGCACCTGGGCCACGCCCAGCAGACCTACCATCCCAACGAGCGCGGCTTCGAGCACTTCTACGGCCACCTCCACACGGAGGTCGGCTACTTCCCGCCCTTCTCCAACCAGGGCGGGAAGGACTTCCAGCGCAACGGCGTCTCGATCGACGACGAGGGCTACGAGACCTTCCTGCTGGCGGACGAGGCCTCGCGCTGGATCCGGGCCCGCGACAAGGAGAAGCCTTTCTTCCTGTACATGCCCTTCATCGCGCCCCACACGCCGCTGGACGCGCCGGACGACCTCAAGGCGAAGTACGCGGACATGGACGACGACCTCGAGCCGGCCCGCAGCAAGAACACGGACCAGACCCGGCGCATCTCGAAGCTGATGCTCCGCCCCAGCGTGCGGCCCCTGTACGCCGCCGTCGTCGACGGGATGGACCAGGCCATCGGCCGCGTGCTCGACACCCTGGACGCAGAGGGATTGGCCGAGAACACCATCGTGCTCTTCTTCAGCGACAATGGCGGCGCGGCCTACGCCCCGGGCGGGGCGGACAACGTGCCCCTACGCGGCGGCAAGGGCGAGACCTTCGAGGGTGGCATTCGCGTGGTCTCGATCATGCGCTGGCCGGACCGCATCCAGGCCGGCGCCAAGATGGACAGCATCATGTCGGCCATGGACGTGTTTCCGACCCTGGCCGAGGCCGCCCACGTCGAAGCCGGCAACACGCGCAAGCTGGACGGGCGCAGCCTGTGGCCGGCCATCGCGGAGGGGAAGCGCATCCCGCGGAAGGAGTATCTCTACTTCGCCTCCGAAACGCCGATCCGCGGCTCGTTCATGCTGACCGCCTTCAACGACGAGTGGAAGCTGGTGCAGCAGGTCGAGCAGGGCCTGCTCGCGGCGGACGTGACGAACTACCTGTTCCGCATCACTGACGACCCGAACGAGTACAACAACCTGGCCGAGGAGCACCCCGACGTGGTGGCTGACATGGCCGCCGCCATCCACCGCTGGCGCACGCTCTACCCCGTCTCGGGAACGCGCTCGGAGCTGATGCCGCCGCCGGGCTGGCGAGCGCCCAAGGACTGGGCCGACTACCCCATCCCCCTGGACGATCTCCACGATGAGCCCGCCCCAGGCATGCCATGCCGCCCCCGTACGCCCTACGCCCCCTCGACTGGCTGCACGGCGAGAACGGCCGCCTGATCTACGACTGCGAGCCCTGGCTGGTCCGCGGGGGCCTGTGCAAGTAGTGCGCAAACAGGACGTATTTCCGGGAGGCATTCTACGGGTTGAGCGATAGGGAATTCGGAGACGGCCGAGTCCGACTGAGCCGGGACGGCGGCCTGGCGCACGTGCTCCTGAACCGGCCGGAGAAGCGCAACGCCCTGGACCAGGGGATGTTCGAGGGTCTGCTGGAAGCCGCCCTGCATATCGAGGAAGACACCACGGTTCGTGCCGTGGTGCTGTCCGGGGCCGGCGGCGCGTTCTGCTCGGGATTGGACTTCAGCACCTTCGGCGCCATGGCTGACGGGGGCCTGGATGCCGAGAGCGACGACGTCGCGGCCGCGGCCGCCGACTTGTCGCCGGAAGGCGCCAACCGGGCGCAGCAGATCGCCTGGCGCTGGCAGGAGATTCCGGCGCCGGTGATCGCAGCGGTGGAGGGCGCGGCCCTGGGAGGCGGCTTCCACATCGCGCTGGGCGCCGATGTGCGCTT
>JAFDET010000178.1 GCA_019310195.1 Deltaproteobacteria bacterium | reverse complement strand
TGCCCTGCATCTCGGCGAAGATCCAGCTGGCCTGCCATCTGGGCTACGAGCCCGACGAGAAGGACCTGCACGACGTGCACCTGCTGCACGCGCGCTTCGGACTGCCGCTCCCGGCCCCCTACGACACCACCCCGCCCAAGCCGATCGCACCCGACCTGCGGCGGCAGCGCGAAGAGGTCGTGCGCCGCCACATGGAGTCCGAGAACGTCCACGACTTCGACGCCACCATCGATACCTTCGGCCACCCCCGCTACGAGCTGATCGCCACCGACCGGATCCACGACGGCGAGGCCGCCGTGCGCGACTACTTCCACGAAACCCGGACGGCGTTTCCGGACCAGCGCAACGAGCTGATCTCCCTGCGTCACGCCGACGACGCCGTGATCGCGGAGTTCTGGCTCCTGGGCACCCACGAAGGGCCATTGCTGGGAATCGAGCCCACCGGAAAGCCGTTCCGCTGCCGGATGACCGCCTTCTTCCTCTTCGACGGCGCCGACCTGGTCTGCGAGCGCGTCTACTTCGACTCGGCCACCATCCTGCGCCAGCTCACGTCC
Organism: Deltaproteobacteria bacterium; assembly: GCA_019310195.1. Lineage (GTDB taxonomy): Bacteria > Myxococcota_A > UBA9160 > UBA9160 > JAFDET01 > JAFDET01. Next base: position 5,983 of record JAFDET010000178.1, on the reverse strand, counting down.
TGACCCCGAACCCGGAGGAGCCATGAAGCTCGAACCCCTCATGACGTATCGCGCCGACTTGAAGCCGCCCGTGGACGCGGGAAGCGGGCCGTTCGGCCACCGCATGATCTTCGAAGTGGTCGGCGGCAGCTTCGAGGGCCCCCGCCTGCGCGGCCAACTCCTGACCGGCGGCGCCGACTGGTTTCTGCTGGATGACCAAGGCGTGGGGCGGCTGGACGTGCGCGGCACCTTCGAGACCGACGACGGCGCCGTGGTCTACGTGCAGTACCCGGGCGTGCTGGTGATGAACGAGAAAGTGCAGGCGGCCCTGGCGGCGGGCGGCGAGCTCGCCTTCGGCGACACCCACTTCATGACCCAGCCCCGTTTCGAGACCGGGGACGAGCGCTACACCTGGCTCAACTCGGTGGTGGCGGTCGCCGAGGGCCGCGTGCTCCCCAACGCCGTCGAGTACCGCGTCTTTGCCTGCGTGAACGACTAGGAGGGCCGGGAGTTGGAGCCGCGCGTCTCGCTCATCACGCTCGGCGTCTCGGACCTGGAGCGCTCCATCGCCTTCTACCGCGACGGCCTGGGCCTGCCGCAGCGTGAAGGTCCGCCCAGCATCGCCTTCTTCGACCTGCGCGGCGGGACCTGGCTCTCCCTCTATCCCCGCGAGGCGTTGGCCGAGGACGCCACGGTTCCGGCCGAAGGCGGCGGCTTCCGAGGCATCACCCTGGCCCACAACGTGCGCAGCCGCGAAGAGGCGGACGCGGTGATGGCGGAGGCGCTGGCTGCGGGCGCCACGCTGGTGAAGCCGGCACAGGACGTCTTCTGGGGCGGGTACTCGGGCTACTTCGCGGACCCGGACGGCCACCTGTGGGAGGTGGCCTGGAACCCGAACTTCGCCGTGGACGGGGACGAACCCTCGGGCGAGAGTTGAACCCATGGGCGCAGCCATCTTCGCGTTCGGAGCCGTGATCCTCTGCCTGGGCGGCTACGGAGTAGTCCGCCCCGAGGACTTCAAGACCATGCTGCTGAACTGGAATCCCCGCACCCGCTACGCCCTGGCCGTGGGCGTCCGCGTGTTGATGGGCGGCGTCTTCGTGACCGGCGCCGACGCCACGCCGTTCCCCCTGGCGCTGCGCGTGCTGGGCTGGATCGCGCTGCTGGCCGCCGGAGTCCTGGCGTTCCTGGGCCCCAATCGTGTGGACGCCATGATGGGCTGGTGGGGGACCCAGTCGAACGGATTCTTGCGCGCATGGTGCCTGCTGGGCGTCGCCTTCGGGGCGTTCCTGATCTGGGCGGGCCTCGCACCCGCGAGCTGACAACCGAAACTCGGGAGAGGAGAGAAACCGTGAAGAGGATCGCAATGGCTCTGGCCGTGGGGCTGGCTCTTTCGCTGACCAGCACCGGCTGCCGCGAGGAAGGCGCCATGGAGAAGGCCGGGCGCAAGATGGACGATGCGATGGAGGACGCGAACGACAAGGCTTCCGACGCCATGAAGGATGCCGGCGACGCGCTCGACGACGCGGCGCGCAAGATGCAGGAGTAGCGCGCTTGGCCGCGGCCTCGCCGAACGAGATCCTGGACTTCTGGTTCGCGGACGCCCTCGACTCCAACGAGGCGGCGGAGCGCCGCGTCCCCATCTGGTTCGGATCCGACGAGGGCTTCGACCGCGAGATCCGCGAGCGCTTCGGCGAGCTGCCGGACCTGGCCCACGCGGGTGGGCTGGACGGATGGCGGGGAGATCCGCGCAGCGCCCTGGCCCTGGTGATCGTGCTCGACCAGTTCTCGCGCAACCTGCACCGGAGTTCGAGCCGCTCCTTCCGCTGCGACGACCGGGCGCTCGAGGTCGCCCGGGAGACCATCGCCGCGGGCCTCGACGCCGAGCTGCACCCGCTGGAGGCGGTGTTCCTGTACCTGCCCTTCGAGCACGCCGAGAGCCTTCCCCACCAGGATCGCTGTGTAGAGCTCTACGAGCGTCTGGCGGCCCGCGCACCCGCCGGCCTGGAGGCGCGCTTCGAGGGCTTCTGCGAGTACGCCCGCCGCCACCGCGAGGTGATCCGCCGCTTCGGACGCTTCCCCCACCGCAACCCGGTGCTCGGCCGCGAGCCGACCCCCGAAGAGGCCGCCTACCTGGATGGCGGCGGCGACACCTTCGGCGGCTGATCGCTAGGGCTCCGGTCGCCACTCGTAGCGGACGTCCGGCTCGCTCTCCGGGGCCGGGCTGACGCCGAACGCGACCGCGCGAAAGCCGTGCTTCTCGTAGAAGCGCCGGGCGCGCGAATTGCGCCGGAATGTGTGCAGCGCGAGCCCGTCGGGGGATTCCCCGCGCGCCCACGCCAGCAGCGCGGTTCCCACGCCCGCGCGCTGATGATCCGGATCCACGAAGAGCTGGTCGATGAAGTCGCCGGCCTGAGCCATCAGCCCGACCACGGTTCCGTCCCGCTCCGCGAGCCAAACCCGGTGGTTCACGCAGATCGTGTCGCGGAAGTAGCCGAGGTTGTCCTCGAAGCTGTAGGTGGCCTCGATGGCCAGCCAGGGCAGGTAGGCCTCTTGCTTGCTGCGGCACCAGAGGCGAGCGATTTCGTCCAGCTCCCCGGGCTGCATGGGGCGGATGCCGATGCTCACCGCGCCATTCTCCACCCGCGCATGCCGGCGGGCAAGCGGAGTACAATCTGGCCATGGCCACGCTCCCCATCCGCGGAAGCTGCCTGTGCGGTGCAGTTCGCTTCGAGCTGACGGCGCCGCCGCTCTTCATGGCCTGCTGCCACTGCTCGCGCTGCCGCAAGGCGGGCGGCGGCATGGCTGCCACCGTGGCCGTCCGCAGCGAGGACTTCCGCTGGGTCGCGGGCCGGGAGCACGTGGTGCGCTATCAGCCCGAGCCACCCTGGAAGCTGATCCGCTCGTTCTGCGGCCTGTGCGGAACGTCCCTGGGCGAGCCCGACACCAACGTCGAGGGCGGAGGCTTCCCCATCGCCGCCAGCGCGTTGGACGACGACCCGGGCCTGCGCGTCGTCCTGCACGAGTGCGTAGCCGACAAGCCCGCATGGCTCGACTTGTGTGACGACGCCCACCAGCTTCCGGGTCCGACGCACGATCCTGGCGAGCCCAGCTCCGAGTAGCATGACTCATCGGCCGTCAGGGCGACCGTTCCAGCAGGACCTGGTAGATGCGCAAGGCGTACGGCTCCGTCGTCTCTTTCAGGGTCACCAGACGGTACCGGGAGCTGAACTCCTGGAGCACCCTGTCCCGCTGTTCCGCGTCTCCGAACTCGGAGCGCAAGAAGTGCACGGGCTCCTCGGCACGGAGAGACGCGTCCACCAGGCGCAGAAGCTCCTGCACCATGTCCACCCCTGGCTGCGACAGGTCGAAGGAGGCGTAGCTCCGGACCTGCCCGGTTCCGTCCTGGGGGAAGAAGAACTTCCTCCAGTCGCTTGGGCCGATCATCAGCGAGCCCTGGGCCGTGTTGGCGTAGACCAGGTCGCGGTTGGATTGGAGCCGGCGCTTGAATGCGTGGAGCTCGACCGTGCCGTAGACGCTCGCTGCGACCAGTGCGAGCACGCCGCAGGCGACGAGCGCCTTCCCGCCCCGCCTGACGACCACCCCCTCGGCGAGGAGCGTCGCGACGAAGAGGCAGAGCAGCGGGACGATCGGGAAGACGAAGCGGACGCCTCCTACGAATGCGCTCCGGTAGTCGAACGCGAAGCTCCACCACGCGCTGTAGAACACCACGCACGTCAGGGCGACGGCCGCGAGCGCAGCATACAGCCCCTGCATCTCTCGGCGGCGCCGGTATGCGACGAGCGGCATCGCGATCATTCCCAGCGGGGGAATGGCGCACAGCATCAGCAGGTAACGCGGCAGGCGATGCGGCATGTGCGACAGGGAGAGTCCCCCGCTCGGACCGGTCTCCTGCGCGTAGCCGCCGATCAGCGAGTCGAAGACCGAGAGGTTGAACGCCAGCTGGACTGCGATGAACGCTCCCAGGATCAACAGTGACCCTCCAAGGCACAGACCCTGGGAGCCAAGCCTCCGCCGGTGAAGGATGCACTGGTGCAGGAAGATCGGCAGGAAGAGCAGGATGTTCGGATTGCGGATCAGGAAGCACACGCCGCAGAAGAAGCTGAACAGCCAGAAGGAAGCGACGCTGTAGTGCCTGATGTGCCGGGCATAGAAAACCAGGGCGATCAGGAGGAAGGTCAGGGAAGACAGACCGCTTCCGATGCCGTTGGCGAAGAAGGTCATGGGCGGCAGCGTCCCCAGCAGCAGCGCAGCCAGCAGCCCGGCCGCCCGGCTCTCCACGACAAGACACGTAAGCCGGTACACCAGCAGGATCGCGAGCAGGCTCAGCAGCGGATTCAACAGGAACATCGCCCGGTAGCCGCCGGCGGCATAGAGAGGCGCGAGGAGCAGACTGTGGCCGATCGGGTACTTCGAAGCGTACCCACCCGCGGCATCACCCGAGGTGATGGGGTCGTACAGGGCGCTCCGTGCGGGGCTATCGAAGTGGCGGACGAGCGGCTGACCCTCCACCAGGGCGACGGCGACTGCGGCGTAGACGAAGTCGTCACCGGAGGAGAACACGGCAACGGAGTGGGAGAGGTGCCACACGCCGAGCACGAGCAGCAACAGGACGAGGGCCATGCCGGCGGCCCCGACGTTCTCCGGACCGCGACCGATCGGCAAGCTCTCCGTCTCCCGCGGACTCGACTCCGCCACCGAGCCGCCACCAGTCTACCCAGAATCGCACTGGCAACCCTGTGATTCTCAGGCAGGCTCTCTCTGTTGAGTGCCCGCGGGATCCACGCCCAGCCCGCGAAGAGGAGAGACCCGTGAAGCTCTACATGTTCCCCGTCGCGCCGAACCCCACGCGGGTGCGGCTGTACCTGGCAGAGAAGGCAGCCGCGGGCAAGGGCCTGGGCATCGAGGAGGTCGCCGTGAACCTGCGCGAGGGTGAGCAGAAGTCGCCCGAGCACCAGGCACGGAACCCGTTCGAGAAGCTCCCCGTGCTGGAGCTGGACGACGGCAGCTTCCTCACCGAGTCGCTCCCCATCATCGAGTACCTGGAGGAGCTGCACCCCGAGCCGCCTCTGCTGGGCAGCGATCCCCTGGAGCGCGCCCGGGTGCGCGAGCTGGAGCGGATCGCCGAGCTGAGCGTCCTCTACCCGATCGCCCGCGTCGTCCACTCCACCAACTCGCCCCTGGGCCTGCCTCCGAGCCGCGAGATGGCCGCCCACTTCGGAGAGCTGATCCCCAAGGGCCTGAAGGTGCTGGACGATCGCCTGTCCGATGGGCGCCCCTTCCTGGCGGGCGAGCGCCCCAGCATCGCCGACTGCACCCTGGCGGCCGGCCTTCAGTTCGGCCGCTTCGGCAAGGTGGAACTCGACCCACGCTTCGAGAACGTGGCCCGCTGGGACGCCGCCTATCGCGAGCGCCCTGCCGCCCTGAGCGTGCTGGTGATGTAGGGTCTGCGCCATGAAGGGCACCGCGCGTGGGCGGCCAGCTGCCAGCGAGTAGCGGGGCCCAGCGAGGCGCTTCGGAAGTGTTCCTCGCCGTGGAGGTGGGATGGCCGCGCGCAAGAAGAAGGCCGCGGGCAAGCGCAAGACGGGTGGCTCGGGCTCCAGCAAGCAGAAGGCCGGGCGGGCCGCTCGATCGGCCGATCCGGCTGCCAAGCCGCGCTCGCGCGTGGCGTCGCTCGCCGATCGCCTCACCGAGCTGGTCGAGCAGGTAGCGGCGGATGCGCTGCGCGGGGTGGTCGACAGGGGGGGACGTCGGGTCGCCTCGCGCCTGCCAAACGCCCGCGAGATGCGACGCCAGGCCGGCGCCTACCTGCGCGAGCTGCGCGAGGTAGCGGGGCTCACTCGCGACGAGCTGACCGACGCGGTCGAGCTCGGCGATCGGTCGCTGCTCGAGGCGGTGGAGGCGGGAACGGCAACGCTGTCTTTCGAGCTGACCCTGCGGCTGGCCGCCGTGCTGGCCCGACACGATCCCGCGCCCTTCATCT
>JAFDET010000019.1 GCA_019310195.1 Deltaproteobacteria bacterium | reverse complement strand
GGCGCCGCTCGTGCCGGACGCCAGTGTCGACCTCGTGGTATCGAACTGCGTACTCAACCTGGTGCACGGGGAGGACAAGAGCCGCCTGATCCGCGAGATCTTTCGCGTCCTCAAGGTGGGGGGGCGGATCGCCATCTCCGACATCGTGAGCGACGAGGCGGTGCCGCAGCACCTGAAGGCCGATCCGGAGCTCTGGAGCGGATGCGTCCTCGCCGAGCTCGAGGCCGCCGGCTTTCACGGCATCGCCATCGAGGAGTGGGCGGAGGAGCCGTTCGCGGTGGTGGAGGGAATCGAGTTCCGCTCGGTCACGGTGACGGCCCACAAGGGGAAGCAGGGACCCTGCTACGAGACGAACCAGGCCGTCGTCTACCGCGGGCCCTGGCGGCGCGTCGAAGACGACGACGGGCACATCCTCGTGCGCGGTGAGCGCACGGCGGTCTGCGAGAAGACCTTCCGGCTCCTCACCTCCGGCCCGTACGGAGGCGAGACCATCCCTGTGTCGCCGCGGCTCACGGTGGCGGCGACGGAGGAGTGTGTCTTCGACTGCACGCGCCCCCAGCTGCGCGACCCGCGCGAGACGAAAGGCGCGGCGTACCGCGAGACCCAGGCGCCCGCCTCCGGCGCGGATGAGAGCTGTTGCTAGCCGCGCGCACCACAGCGGACGGCTTCGCGCACCGGCTGGCTCACGAGGGGCTCGCGCCGCTGCGCCGCGGGCCGGTTCGCACGCTCCAGGTCAACGTGACCCGGCGCTGCAACCTGGCGTGCCACCACTGCCACGTGGAGTCCGGCCCCAAGCGCAGCGAGGCTCTCGACGGCGTGGGGGCCGCCCGGGTTCTCGGGCTGCTGGCGGCGAACCCGCAGGTCGAGGTGCTGGACCTCACCGGCGGCGCGCCGGAGCTCTCCGAGCACTTCCGGAGCCTGGTGGAGGGGGCCCGCGCGCTGGGCCGGCGCGTGATCGACCGCTGCAACCTGACGGTCCTCTTCGAGCCGGGCCAGGAGGACACCGCCCGGTTCCTGGCGGCGCAGGGTGTGGAGCTGGTGGCGTCCCTGCCCTGCTACTCGCGGGAGAACGTCGACCTCCAGCGGGGCCGGGGCGTCTTCGACGGGAGCATCGAGGGGCTGCGCCTCCTGAACCGCCTGGGCTACGGAACGCCGGGCTCGCCCCTGCGGCTGGACCTCGTCTACAACCCGCAGGGTCCTGCCCTCCCCCCGTCCCAGGCCGAGCTCGAGGCGCGCTACCGCGCGGAGCTGCGGGAGCTCTTCGACATCGAGTTCCACCGCCTCCTGACCCTCGCCAACATGCCCATCCGCCGCTTCGCCCGGCAGCTCGAACGCACGGGTCAGTACACCGCCTACCTCTCGCTCCTCGCCAACCACTTCAATCCCGCCACCGTACCCGAGCTCATGTGCCGCCAGCTGCTCTCGGTGGACCACGCCGGGCGGCTCTACGACTGCGACTTCAATCAGGCCCTCGACCTGCCGCTCCTCGGACCGGTGGCGACGATCTGGGATGTGGACGACCTGCGGATCCTGGAGGGTCGCGCCATCGCCACGGCCGAGCACTGCCTCGGCTGCACCGCGGGGGCGGGATCGAGCTGCGGCGGAGCGCTCGCTTGAGCCGGCCCGGAAGGCGGATGGCGCGGCTTCTCCGCGTGATCGGCGTCGCGGTTGGCGTTGGCGTCGCGTGCTCGCCTTCCTCCGAGCCGGACACCCTGGTCATCACCGGCTCGAGCACCATTGCGCCCGTCGTTGCCGAGGCCGCCCAGCGGTACGAGCGCGCGCACCCGGGGGTGCGCATCGACGTGCAGAGCGGAGGCTCGTCGCGTGGAATTGGCGACGTGCGCAGCGGCCTCGCGGACATCGGCATGGTGTCTCGTGCGCTCGAGGGCGAAGAGCAGAAGCTCCACGCCTATGGGATCGCGCGGGACGGTGTGGGAATCATCCTGAACGCGCAGAATCCCGTCGCATCCCTCACGCGAGCGCAGGTGGTCGCCATCTACCGGGGAGAGATCGCGAGCTGGAAGGAGCTGGGCGGCCGCGACGCGCCGATCATCGTGGTTCACAAGGCGTCGGGCCGGGCCACCCTGGAGGTCTTCCTCGAGCACTTCGGGCTCGACAACCGGAACGTGGAGGCCGACGTGATCGTCGGCGAGAACGAGCAGGCCATCAAGAGCATCGCCGGAAGCCCGGATGCCATCGGCTACGTCTCGATCGGAACCGCTGCGGTCGACATCGAGCACGGCGTGCCGATCAAGCTCGTCGGCGTCGGCGACGTTGCACCGACGCTCGAGAACCTCCGCCGCGGTGTGTACCCCATCGCCCGGCCCTTGAACCTGGTCACGCGTGAGCCCGCCGAGGGGCTGGCACGAGCTTTCATCGAGTACCTGCGCTCGCGCGCCGTGGCCCGGCTGATCGAGGCGCAGTACTTCGTCCAGGTGAGCGGGTGATGGCGGGAGCGGGATCGAGCACCCAATGGGAACCCGACCGCACCGTCGAGTCGACCCTGAGAGCCGCCGCCGCCGTGGCGGGAGGCATCACGGTCGGGATCGTGGCCTTCCTGCTGGTCGGGAGCCTGCCGGCCTTGCGGGCGGTGGGACCCCTGCGCTTCCTCACGGACCCGTCTTGGAACCCGGTGCACGGGGCCTACAACGTGGTGCCCATGCTGGTCGGGACATTGGTGGTAACGGCCGGGGCCGTCCTGCTCGCAACACCGCTGGCCGTGGCGAGCGCCGTATTCGGGCGCTTCTACGTCCGGGGCGCCCTCTCCCGAACGCACCGGCGGATCCTGGAGACCCTGGCCGGGATCCCCTCGGTGGTCTACGGCCTGTGGGGGCTCATGGTCCTGGTTCCAGCGATCGCGCGCGTGGGGCCACCCGGGCAGAGCGTGCTGGCCGGAGTGCTGGTGCTGGCGCTGATGATCCTCCCCACGATCGCCCTGGTGGGGGATACGGCGCTCGGCGCCGTGCCCGAGGCCCACCTGCGGGGCGCCGCCGCCGCGGGTCTCTCGCGGTGGGCCATCGCGCGCTCCATCGCGCTGCCGGCTGCGCGGTCCGGGATCCTGACCGGGATCCTGCTCGGCACGGGCCGCGCCCTCGGCGAGACCATGGCCGTGGTCATGGTCACCGGCAACGTGGTGCAGCTGCCCGGCAGCGTGTTGGCGCCGGTGCGGACGCTGACCGCGAACATCGCGCTCGAGATGGCCTACGCCACCGACGCGCATCGCTCTGCGCTCTTCGTGAGCGGGCTGGTGCTCGCCCTGCTCACGATCGGGCTCGTGGCCGCCGTCGATCGCATCGCAGGGCGCCCTGAGGGTGAGGGGACGCCCGCGCATGTGGTTTAGGCTCCGTCCTTCAGCGTGGCTCGACGCCCCGTGGCGGTGGCGGGCCCTGGCCGTGCCCCGGGACGCCGCGGCCCACCTCGCGGTGTGGGGCGCTGCGCTTGCCGTGGCCGGCGCCTTCTCGTGGATCCTGGCGGACGTGCTGCTGCACGGAGCCCCTCATCTGTCGCTGGAGCTTCTCAGCGCCGCCCCGGCGGACGCCGGGCGCGAGGGGGGAATCGCTCCGATCCTCGTCTCTACCCTTCTGATTCTCGGCGTGTGCCTGGTGGTGGCGATGCCGCTCGGGCTCGGGAGCGCGGTACTGCTCGCCGAGTTCTCTCGCAGCGCCAACGGCTACGGCCGACTGGTGCGGCGGAGCCTCGACGTTCTGGCCGGCCTGCCCTCCATCGTGTTCGGGCTCTTCGGCTACGCCTTCTTCTGCCATGCGCTGGGGCTCGGCTTCTCGATCCTCTCCGGCGGCCTCACCCTCGCGTGCATGGTGCTTCCGGTCCTGATCCGCTCCGTCGAAGCCGCGCTGCGCGCGGTGCCCGATGACATGCGCGCCGCCTCGGCGGCGCTCGGCCTTTCGAAGACCACGGCGATCCGCTCGCTCCTCCTTCCGGCGGCCGCCCCGGGGCTGGCGGTGGGCCTGATCCTCGGCACCGGCCGGGCCCTCGCGGAGACCGCCGCCCTGCTCTTCACCAGCGGCTACGTGGTCCGCATGCCGGAGTCGCTTCTCGACTCCGGCCGCGCGCTGAGCGTGCACATCTACGATCTCGCCATGAACGTGCCCGGTGGAGACGGCATGGCCTATGCGAGCGCGCTCGTGCTGCTGGGCCTGCTGGTGGGAATGAACGCCCTGGCCACGGAGCTCGTGCAGCGCTGGCAGAGGAGGAAGGGACTGGTGCTGGGATGAACGACAACCAGCGACCCAGCCTCGATCCCTGGCTGCCGCTGCAGGAGCGGGCTGCGTGCTGCGAGCCGCGCCCCCTGGTGCGCGCGCGGGGGCTCACGCTTCGCTACGGGCCGACGCTGGCCTTCGACGACGTCACGCTGGACGTGCATGCGGGCTGCATCACGGCGCTGGTGGGACCGTCGGGCTGCGGCAAGACGAGCTTCCTGAGCTGCATCAACCGCCTGACCGACCTCATCCCCGGGGCCCGGGTGAGCGGGGAGCTGCGCCTCGCGGACCTCGACCTCCTGGACCCCCGCCTCGACGTCATCGCGCTGCGCCGTCGCGTGGGGATGGTGTTCCAGAAGCCGAACCCGTTTCCGCTCTCGATCCGGCGCAACCTGGACCTGCCGCTCCGCGAGCACGGCATGCGGAGCCGCACCCGACGCGCCGACGCCACCGAGCGCGCGCTGCGCAACGTGGGGCTATGGGACGAGGTGAAAGACCGCCTCGAGAGCCCCGCGCTGGCGCTCTCGGGCGGCCAGCAGCAGCGGCTGTGCATCGCCCGAGCCCTCGTGCTGGAGCCCGAGATCCTGCTGATGGACGAGCCGTGCAGCGCGCTGGATCCCCTGGCCGGCGGCGTGGTCGAGGACCTGATCGCGGGCCTGCGGGGCCGGGTGACCGTCCTCATCGTCACCCACAACCTGGCGCAAGCCCGGCGCATCTCCGACTGGGCCGCCCTCTTCTGGAAGCAGGAAGAGGCGGGCCGGCTCGTCGAGCACGGCGCCGTACGCCAGATCTTCGAGACCCCCACCCAGGAGCTGACGGCCGCCTACGTCCGGGGCCGACGGGGCTGAGAAGGGACGCGGGCGGGCGGGTGGTCGGGGCGGTGGGATTCGAACCCACGACGCGGAACCCCCAAAGTTCCGGCTCTGGCCACTGAGCTACGCCCCGACGCCGGACGAGGCTATCAGACGGGCGCGGTCACGGCGAAACGGGCGCCGGTGGGCGTCCCATCTCCTTCTCCCAGTCCGCACGGGCCCGTTCGAGCAGCCGCGCGCGCTTCTTGTCCAGCTCGGCCAGCTCGTCGAAGAGCTCGTCCAGCCGCTTGCGGCGCCGCTCGATATAGGCGTAGTAGGCCGCCTTGTCGTTGCGGTAGTCCTCGCCGCGCAGCTTGTCCACCCAGTTGTTGGGCTTGCGCTTCTCGAGGATCCGGTCGTAGCGCTGCCGGAAGTAGTGGAGATTGGCGTCCAGCTGGGCGTAGCGCCCGTCCACCAGTAGCTTGCGCGCCTTCTTGACGTTGCCCGCGGTGAACCAGCCCTCCTGCACCAGCATGCGGAACTTGGTGTCGTAGAGCTCGTTCTCCTGGTGCACCGCCAGGCTCTTGACCAGGCCGCCCGGGCCCGAGGGAAGCCAGTCGCGCTCCGTGAGATTGTGCCACTGGAGCTCGTCGCGCCGGATCTTGTTCAGGTTCTCGATCGGGTAGCGGTTGGCGAGATAGGCCAGGTCGATGAAAGTATTGGCGGGGACCGCGATGTTGAAGAGCTGGCGCAGCTTCACGGCGCGCACCGACTTCGGCTTCCAGATGCCCGCCGCCGCCACCGCGTTGTGCAACGTGTGGACGCAATTGTCGGCGTAGCCGCTCCAGTTGTACTCCTGCTTCCCCGAGTGGTACTCATCGTTGAGGGAGTTCAGGTAGTCCATGACCTGAGCGAGCTGCTCCGGCCAGAGCGGCAGTCGCGTGCAGAAGGCGCTGCGTCCGAAGCGCAGCGCGAAGTCCGTGCCGATCGAGTCGTACGCCACGAACTCCGCGGTGGAGATGTCCTCCTTGCCGGGAATCGGATGGATCTCCACGCCCTTGTACATGCCCAGATCCACGGCCTTCTGCACGGTGCGGTCGTAGTGGGCCTGGTCCAGCATGTCGTAGGGACCCAGGTCGCCGTCGAAGAAGAGCTTCTTGCCGGGAGTAGCCACCCAGTTGACGTTCTTGAACCACTTGTTCACCGAGACGCCGGCCCCGTGCTCGGGGCTGCTGCGATCCGCCGTGTTCCCTTTGCAGCGGCGCAGGCGCGGGTAGCCCGCATCCTCGTCGAAGCACGCCCCCTTCAGGTACATGACAGCGTGTCCCGGGGTGCCCCCCAGCACCCCTTTGACCGGCCGGTACTGACTCACGGCACACATCTCGACGTAGGTGTCGACGAGCTCCTCGTAGATCGGGTCGGGCCGCACGGTGACCACCACCTGGTCGGTGGGCGGGACGAAGAGCTGGTCGATGGCGGCGCAGCCGGGCGCCAGGGCCAGCATCAGGGCCAGTGCGATGCGGTTCATGGGGTCTTCCCCTCCTCGGTCTGGGACAGCGACTGAAGCTCCGAGAGCCCGGTCACGCGGAAGCCGCGGCGCTCGAGATCGGGCAGCAGGGAGTCCAACAACTCTGCCGTCCGGGATCCCCGATCGCCCCCGTCGTGCAGGATGATCACCGCTCCCGGCCGGATCTTCCAGAGGATGAACCTCCGCGCCAGGTTCGTCCAGGGAAGCTGGGCGTCCATGGGGTAGACGGTGCCCAGCGCCGCGGTGTAGCCGTGCCGGGCCAGGATCTCGAGCATCCAGTCGTCGTACCAGCCCGAGCCGGGCCGGAACCAGCGCGGCGCACCGAACCGCGACAGGATCAGGTCGGACTGGACCAGGTCGTGCTCGAAGTGCTCTGCCCCCAGATCGATGGCGGCGGCGTCATGGGCTCCGTGGTTGCCGATCTCGTGCCCGCTGGCGCTGATGGCGGAGACGATCCCTTCGTTGCCGAACACGTGGTCGGCGATCAGGAAGAAGGTGGCGGTGGCGCGATGCCGATGCAGCACCTCGAGGATGCGCGGAGTGGACTCGGCGTGGGGGCCATCGTCGATGGTGAGCGCCACCACCGGCTGGTTCGTGGGAATCGAGTACACCACGGCCGGGTTCGGCTCGACCACCAGGCCCCAGAGGTCGTCGGCGCGGCAGCCGTGGACCAGCGCCGAAAGCGCCAGTGCGAGCCCCAGCCGAGCCACGTGGCGCGCCACGTCAGACCAGCAGGATCGGTGAGACGACCTTGCTCTCCAGCCACTCCAGCAGGTCGCGCAGCAACTCGGGACGGATCTCGTGACCCATCTCGTACTCGCGGTAGGTGAGCCCCACCTGGAAGGGCAGCAGGGCGTCGCGCGACTCGCGGGCGCGGTCGATGCCGATCATCGGGTCCTCGGTGCCGTGGGAGACGAAGACCGGCCAGTTCTCGTGCTCGGGAAGCTTGGGAATGGTCTGAGCCAGCGACTCCGGGAGCCACGACGACAGCGCCACCAGCCCGGCGTAGCGGCTCGGCTGCCGCAGCGCGTGGTCGTAGGCCATGACCCCGCCCTGGCTGAAGCCCAACAGCACCGTCTTGCGGGGATCGACCGGGTAACGTTCACAGGCCTCGTCCAGGAAAGCGCCCAGGCTCTCGGCCGCGGCGGTGAAGGCCTCCGGATCGAGCGGCCCGCCCTCGGTGATCGGAAACCAGCCGTAGCCGGGCACGCCCGGGCCGACGGGAACCTCGATGGCGCCCTGGGGACAGATGACCAGGGCCTCGCCGCGCAGCAGGAAGGGAGCCAGGCCGAGCAGGTCGTGGGCGCTGGCACCCCACCCGTGAAGCGCGAAGATGGTCGGAAAGGGACCGTCGCCGGCCGGCACGTGCGCCGTGTGCAGGATCTGCATCGGGGCGCAGGCTAGCTTCTGTGCCGCAGTGCCGCCCGTGCGCTACAGAAGGGCCTTCCGGCGGCATCCGGGTACACCCATGGGACGCAATCTCCTCGACAAGGTCTGGGATCTGCACACGGTCCGCGAGCTTCCCAGCGGCCAGACGCAGCTCCTGATCGGGCTCCATCTCATCCACGAGGTGACGAGTCCCCAGGCCTTTGCGTCGATTCGCGACATGGGCGGCCGGGTGCGCTTTCCGCAGCGCACCTTTGCCACGGTGGACCACATCATCCCCACCCAGTCCCAGGCCCGCCCGCTGGCGGACCCGCTGGCCGAGGCGATGATGGCCGAGCTGGAACGCAACTGCGCCGAGCACGGTGTCACCCTGTTCGACGCGGCCAGCGGACGCCAGGGCATCGTGCACGTGATCGGCCCCGAGCTCGGCCTCACCCAGCCGGGCATGACCATCGCCTGCGGCGATAGCCACACCTCGACGCACGGCGCCTTCGGCGCGGTGGCCTTCGGCATCGGCACCAGCCAGGTGCGCGACGTGCTCGCCACCCAGTGCCTGGCGCTGGCGCGCCCGCAGGTGCGGCGCATCGCCGTGGAGGGCAAGCTCGCCGCCGGCGTCTACGCCAAGGACGTGATCCTGGAGATCATCCGGCGTCTCGGAGTCAAGGGCGGGATCGGCTACGCCTACGAGTACGCGGGCTCCGCCATCGAGGCCATGAGCCTCGAAGAGCGCATGACCGTCTGCAACATGTCCATCGAGGGCGGCGCGCGCGCGGGCTACGTGAACCCGGACGACGCCACCTTCGAGTACCTGCGCGGCCGCGAGTACGTGCCCCAGGGCGAGGCGTTCGAGCGCGCGGTCACCTGGTGGCGCGGGATGGCCAGCGACCCGGATGCCGACTACGCGGATCAGGTGGAGCTCGATGCCGCCGCCATCGCGCCCACGGTGACCTGGGGAATCAACCCAGGCCAGAGCGTCGCCGTGGACGAGCCGCTTCCGGCGCTCGAGAGCTACCCCGTGGACGAGCGCGCCGGCGCCGAGGAAGCGTTGCGCTTCATGGACCTGCGGGCCGGCGAGCCACTGCTGGGCACCAAGGTGGACGTGGCCTTCATCGGCTCCTGCACCAACGGCCGCATCTCGGACCTGCGCGAGGCGGCACGCGTGGCGCGCACGGGCCAGGTGGCCCCGGGTGTGCGCACGCTGGTGGTGCCCGGGTCCCACGACGTCGCCCGGCAGGCGGAGCAGGAAGGCCTGCCGGAGATCTTCCGCAGCGCGGGCTTCGACTGGCGGGAGCCGGGCTGCTCCATGTGCCTGGCCATGAACCCGGACAAGCTGTCCGGGCGCGAGCTGTGCGCGTCGTCGAGCAACCGCAACTTCAAGGGCCGCCAGGGCTCGCCCACCGGGCGCACGCTGCTGATGTCGCCGGCCATGGTGGCTGCGGCGGCGCTGAAGGGACAGGTCACCGACATTCGGGAGGTGCTGTGATGGCCGGTACGGTCGCCGAGCCGCGGATTCGCGTCGAGGGACGCGCGTGTGTCCTGCGCGGTGACGACATCGACACCGACCGCATCATCCCGGCGCGGTTCATGCGCGTGGTCACCTTCGACGGGCTCGGCGAGCACGCCTTCGAGGACGATCGCCGCCAGGCCAAGGGCGACCACCCCCTGGACGACGAGCGCTTCGCGGACACCACGATCCTGCTGGTGGGGCGCAACTTCGGCTGCGGCTCGTCGCGCGAGCACGCACCCCAGGCGCTGATGCGACGCGGCTTCCGCGCCTTCGTGGGTGAGTCCTTCGCCGAGATCTTCTTCGGCAACTGCGTCGCGCTGGGGCTTCCCTGTGCCACGCTCTCCCGCAACGTCATGGAAGAGGTGATGGACTCGGTGGAGCTGGACCCCAGCCAGGAGCTGGTGCTCGACGTCGAGGCGCGCACCCTCACCCACCGGGGCGGAACCGTGCCGGTGGAGGTTCCCGACGGCGCGCGCTCGCAGCTGATCGAGGGCAGCTGGAACGCCACCGCCGTGCTCCTCGAGGCGGGCGACGCCATCGACGCCGCCGCCGAGCGCCTCCCCTACGTCCAGGGATTCTAGGGTGCGCGGCGCCAGGCGCCGCCTGGCCGCCGTCGCCGCCTGCCTGCTGCTGCTGTCGCAGGGCTGCGGGTCGCGACGCGACGCGCCCGATCTGGTGCTGATCACCGTGGACACCCTGCGTGCCGACCGCCTGGGCGCCTACGGCCACGACGGAGCCAACACACCGGTCTTCGATGGACTGGCGGAGCGCGGGCGCCTCTTCACCCAGGCCACGACGCCCTTCCCGCGCACCACGCCCGCCCTGGCATCGCTCTTCACCGGGCTCGAGCCCCGGCGTCACGGCTCGCGCGAGGTGGCCGAGCCGCGCCGCTTCGGCACCACCCTGGCCGAGGTCCTGCTGGCGCGCGGCTACGCCACCATCGGCGTTTCTTCCAACGGGGTCGCGGGCGCCCACGAGAACCTGCACACCGGCTTCGAGATTTTCCGCGAGAAGGAGGACCTGGGCACCGAGCGCGGCTGGAAGGTGACCGACACGGCGCTGGAGCTGACCCTGCGGGTGCCGGCCGAGCGACCGCTCTTCCTGTGGGCCCACTACACCGATCCGCACTACACCTACAACCCGCCGCGGGACTTCGACCCGGGGCCCGAGGCGAACGCGTGCCGCGACCTCATGAGTGCGGTGAAGGCGCGCACGGTGTTCAAGGGCCAGATGCAGGCGAACCACGGCGGCGCCACGGCGCCCGTCGTGCCGGCCTGCGCCCTGCTCTACGACGCCGAGGTGGCCTATGCCGACACCCAGGTAGGTCGACTGCTGGCGGGCCTGGGTCGCGCGGGCCGGCTGGATCGCGCCTACGTGATCTACACTTCGGACCACGGCGAGAATCTGGGCGAGTCGAAACTCTTCTTCGAGCACGGCCCCAGCGTCCACGATGCCAGCCTGCGCGTACCCCTGGCGATCACGGGCCCCGACGTGGCCCGCGGGCGCGACGCCGGCCTGATTCGGCTGCAGGACCTGGCCCCGACCCTGCTCTCGCTGGCGGGCGTACCGCCCGGCGAGCGGCCGGAAGGCGACGCCCTGGATCTGGCCTCGCGTGTGCGCGGCGATGGGGACTCTGCTCCCTCGGTGGCGCTGGCCGAAGGCGCCACCAACATGCGCGTTCGCTACACCGCCCGGCCCCAATCCGGACGCCCCGACGACCGCTACTGCTTCCACGACGCGCCCTGGTCCTTGTGTCTGGAGCCGAATGCAGCGCCCGCCCTCTACGACCACCAGGCGGACCCCGGGCTCACCCGCGACGTCGGGGACGCACATCCGGAGGTGCGCGAACGGATCCTGGCGGCTGGCCGCAGCTGGACGCCGGGCGAGCTGCGCGAGCGCACCGCGCGCACGGCGGACTGGAAGCTGGTCGAGTACCCGCGGCTCGAGGGCGGCTGGCGACGTGAGCTCTATGCCCTGGCCAGCGATCCCGGCGAGACCCGGGACGTAGCGGCGCAATACCCGGAGGAGCTCGAACGCCTGGCCGCGGAGCTGGAGCGCTGGGCCGCGACCCCGCTCCCCGCCTCCGGCCTCTCCAACTCCGACCTCGAGGCCCTACGCGCCCTGGGCTACGTCGACGAGACCGACTAGCGCCTGCATTGGGGGACGTTCCTGCATAACTGCACGCGGGGTCAGTCCTGCGCTGGGTGCCAGCCCTGGACCCAGGAGTGGCACCCGGTGCAGTTACGCAGGAACGTCCCTCCGTGCAGGAGTGGTACTCCGTGCAGTTGTGCAGGAACGTCCCTCTTTGCAGGGCTAGCGGCCTTCGAAGTTGGGGTCGCGCTTGGCCAGGAAGGCGTCGAGTCCCTCGTCGCGGTCGCGCGATCCGAAGACGGTGCCGAAGGCAGCCTGCTCCAGGGCGTGGGCGACGCGCACGTCGGCGCCCTGCCCCTCCTGGATCACGCGTTTGGCCATGCGCACGGCCACCGGGCCGCGTGCGGCGATGGCCGTGGCGGTCTTCAGCGTCTCGTCCAGGACTGCGTCCGGCTCGAAGACGCGGTTGACCAGCCCGATCTCCCGGGCCAGGTCGGCGCCGATCGGGTCGCCCGCCATCACCAGCTCCTTGGCCCAGGCCACGCCCACGCGACGCGCCAGCCGCGACGTGCCGCCGAAGCCGGGAATCAGCCCGAGCTTCACCTCGGGCTGTCCGAAGCGCGCCCGGGCCGACGCGTAGATGAAGTCGCAGGCCAACGCGAGCTCGCAGCCGCCGCCCAGGGCAAAGCCGTTGACCGCCGCCAGCGTGGGAATCGAGAGCTCCTCCAGCCCGGCGAAGGCGCGGTGGCCCAGGCGACTGAAGCCCTCGGCATCGAGCGGAGTGAACGCGCGCATGGCCTCGATATCGGCGCCGGCGCAGAAGGCTCGTCCCTCGCCGGTGATGACCACGGCGCGTACCGCGGGATCGGCGGCAACCTCGGCCGCGCGGGCCTCCAGGGACTGAAGCGTCTCGGTGTCCAGGGCGTTCATCACGTCCGGACGCGAGAGGGTGAGCAGCTGCACGGAGTCGCGCCGCTCGCTGCGGATCGGATCACTCACGCGTGTCTCCTCATTGGGAACTCGGGTTGCCGATTTCCGGAGCCGCCCCGTCCAGGGCCGACCGGAAGAAGTCCGCCCGCAGGCGCTGCGACTCGGGCGCGCTCTGGGCGCAGAAGTGCCCCTCGGAGGCACTGGCCGCCGGCAGCCTGGCGCAGCCGGGCGTAGACGGCACGCCCGGCACACCGACGGGCGCGTATTGCACCAGGCCGCCCGTGGTCTCGGCATCCAGATTGGCTCGCAGGGGCGCTAGAGCCGAGTCCAGGAACGGCACCGGCCGCAACGGCTCCAGCTGCGGAAGGCCCAGGGCCCAGGCGGCCGACTCGGTAGCGCCGTTGGGGACGCGAGTGTCGCCGAGCCCTTCGATCAGCAGGACGCTGGCCGGGCGCTCGTTGCCGTGGATCTCCAGCCGATCGCGGTAGACGTGAGCCAGTTGGTTGTGTCGATCCTGCGCATCGTAGAGGGATTGGAAGAGCGACACGCCCACCCAGATCTCCGACGGAACGAGCCCGGGCACGAACGACGGAAGCTGGGTCAGGAACGCGTCGGCCTGCTGGTGGACCAGCGCCTCCACCAGGCGCGCGCCCCCCACCACCAGCGCCGCCGCGCGGATCTCCGGCGCGTAGGCCAGCAGGGCCTGGCCGTGGTTCGCTCCCTCGCTGATGCCGTGGTACGCGAGGGGCAGAGCGAGGTCCACGTCGGGCACGCCGTCGGGAGCGCCCAGCGGCAGCACGTCGAGGTCGGCCAGTCCGTCGAGGAAACGCAGGAAGGCCAGCTGCTCGCCGGTGGTCTCGAGCCAGTGCTCGGGAAGCATCCGGTTCACGAAGAGCGACAAGAAGATGTTGCTCACCTGGAGCTCGATTCGCTCCTCCGGCGTACGCGGCCTTCCATCTTCGTCGCCGGCGGGCGCCACCTCCCGGTTCACCACGTCGGTGAAGCCGATCGTGGCGAACCCGGCCTCGGCCAGGAAGTCCCGGGCCGCCGCTACGACCTCGTCGAGGCCGCCCGGGTTGCCGTGCTGGTGCATCACCAGGGGCACGGGTCGATCGGCCGCCGCCGCGGGAAGCGCCAGCACGAACTCCACCGGCCGGGTGCCCTGCACCACCGGCAGGCCGTCGGCATCTCGCACCAGGTTGCCGCGCTCCAGCGGCCCGAGACCGGGCTCTCGAGGACGCCAGTCCGGCGCCGCCCAGGTGCCCCGCACGACCGCGGCCAGGGGGCTGCCGGGCGTGGTCTCCGGCTCCACCACGAAGCCCAGCAGCTCGGGCGGCGGCGCCGCGTCCACGGCGGCGCGCATGGCCAGCGCATCCCGGGACAGCGCATCCGTAGAGCGGATCGTGATGGGCAGCAGCAGCGCCAGGTCCTCTCGCGGCAAGCGCGGCTCGGCCTCGACCTCCAGCACGGCCAAGGCCAACGCCAGCCGGGCGCGAACCCGCGCGAGCTCCGGCGCATCGGCGAAGGCCGGCTCCGCCAGAGCCGCCGTGAAGAACGCGGAGGGCGCCAGCGGCGAGCCGCTCTCGCTGCGTACGCGGCGCGTCAGCACCAGGGCGTAGCGGCCGCGCGCGTCCAGAGGCCGCGCCGGAAACACCAGCAGCGTGTGGGAGACGCCGAAGTCCGTAGCATCGCTGCGCACCTGGGCCCGGAACGGCACCCGGCGCGCGCCTGCATCCAGGTCCAGCAGCTGCACCGTGGCCAGGGGGTCCAGCGACGCCTCGGGCGTGGCCGGCAACGAGCCGGGGTCCAGCGGCGCCGACGTCTCCACCACCAGGGGTGCCAGCGGGCTCCAGCCATCGAGCCCGCGCGTGTCCCGGATCAGGGCGTCGAACAACGCCGGCACCAGGCCTTCGCGCGCGGGAACCGGCAGGGCCAGGCGGCGCCCGGTCGGCGTGTCTGCGGCGTCGTCCTGATAGAAGTCGTCGGGGAACGGCGTCAGTACGTCGTCCCGGCGCCGGTCGTACAGCGCCTCGACCGCCGTCCCCAGCGGCGCCGTGACGAAGGCCAGGGACTCGACGCCCGCCTCGCCGCGCCACACCAGCGCGCAGGCGGCGTCCGCGGGGAGCGCCGGATCCGGGTTCACGGCCACGCCGCCGTCGGAGAGCAGCTCTGCGTCGAATCCCAGGGCCACCCCGTCGCAGGCCAGGTCCAGCGAGGCGAGGCTCTCGGGTGCCACGCTGCCCAGCAGGTGGAGCCGAAGCCAGGCGTCGGGCTCCACCGATCCGCCGGGGAGCGGATCGCTCGACACCACGTCCGGAAGCGGCGGAGGCGCCACGAAGGCGAGCGCATCCCAGGCGCCCCCGTCGCCGTCACGTGCCTGTGCACGCGCCGCGATGCGATGCGGGCCGGCGCTCGTCGCAAGCTGCGCCACCAGGCCCCCGGGCACGGCGGCGACGTCGGCTCCCACCGGTGCGCCGTCGAGCCAGACTTCGACGCTCTGCGGATCCAGGCCGTCGCCCAGCAGGATTTCGACGCGAACCTCGCTGCCGGCGAACTCGGGCTCGCCCAGGCTGAGGCCCAGGTCGGGGCGGCCACAGGCGACGGCCGCCAGCGTCAGCAACGCCAGCGCCCGAACCGCGCCGATCTCTTGCATGCGTCCCTTCACCGCGCTCCCGCTCATCCCCTCAGCTCCCTGCCACCCCAAAAAATGGAGCCAGCCCGCCAGTTTACCACTGCCAACCGCCCACGGCCGAGGTGCTGGCCGTGGTATCGTCGCAGCGCCCGGACCGCCCGTTCGAGCGCCGCCGAGGAGGCAACCCATGTCCCAGCCTGCCCCGCCCGCTTCCCCTGCCGTATCGGCAACCGTGGCCCTCTCCCTGGGCATAACGTGCTTCGCCCTCATGGGCGTGGGCACGGCGGGCGCCCTGAGCGGGGCGCTCACGCCCTTCATCGGCTTCCGGATCTTCGGGATGGGCCTCCTGGTGGGCCTGGCCGCCCTGCTCTTCGGGATCACGGGCGTGCTCCGCACGCGGGCCTCCAGCGGCCGGGCCGGCGCCAGGCGAGCCTGGGGCGGCCTGGCTCTGGGCGCGCTGGCTCTGCTGGTCCTGGCCGTCTCGGCCGCGCCCGGCGCCGGGCTCCCCGCCATCAACGACATCACCACGAACCCCGACGATCCGCCGGCCTTCTCGGCCCTGGCCCGGCAGGCCGAAGAGCGCGATGCGCCCATGAAGCCCCTGGATCGGGCCACCATCGACGCCCAGAAGGCGGCCTACGACGACCTGGCTCCGATCCAGCTGGACCTGCCGCCGCGCGAGGCCCTGGAGCGCGCGCATCGCGTAGCCCTGGAGCTGGGCTGGACGGTGGTGGCGTCGGACCCGGCGGCGGGACGCATCGAGGCCATCGACGTGACCGGCATCTTCCAGTTCGTGGACGACGTGGTGATCCGTGTGCGACCGTCCGGCAGCGGCTGCGTCGTGGACGTGCGCTCCAAGTCGCGCGTGGGCAAGGGCGACGTGGGCGCCAACGCGGCGCGCATCCGCGCCTTCCGCGAGGCTCTGACCTCGGGGAGCTGACGGCTAGAGGCCCAGCTCCCGCGCCGCGGTCTCGCGGGCCCAGCGGTAGTCGGGCTTGCCGCTGGGCGCCCGCACGACGTCGTCCACGAACACGAAGGCCTTCGGCAGCTTGTAGCGGGCGATGTGCTCGCTGCAGGCATCCAGCAGCGAGGCCTCGTCGGCAGCCACACCCGCGCGCAGCTTCACCACAGCCGTCACCTGCTGACCCCAGCGTTCGTTGGGAGTGGGCACCACGACGGTGTCGTAGACGTCGGGGTGGTGCTTCAGGGCGTGCTCCACCTCCTCGGCGAAGATCTTCTCCCCGCCCGAGTTGATGGTCACCGAATCGCGGCCGAAGAGCAGCAGCTTGCCGTCGGTGTCCACGGCGGCGCGATCCCCCGGCACCGCGTAGCGCACGCCGTCCACCGAGGGAAAGGTCTTCTCGGTCTTGGCCTGGTCCTGGTAGTAGCCCAACGGCACGCTCCCCTTTCGCGCCAGCCAGCCCTGCTCTTCGTGGCCCGGCTCGAGCACGCGGCTCAGGTCTTCGGACAGCACCACGTTGTCGGGACCCAGGTCGAAGTCGCCCGTGGTGGCCTTCGCTTCCGACGTAGACACCCTCGACCCCTGGGCCCCGCTCTCCGAGGAACCCAGGGCGTCCATGATCCGCACGTGGGGAAGCTTCACCAGGATCTCGTCCTTGAGCTTCGCGGTGAGGATGGCGCCGCCGGAGACGAGCATGAAGAGCGAAGACAGGTCGTAGGACTGCTCGTCGAGCTGGTCCAGCAGGGGCCGCGCAAAGGCGTCGCCCACGATCAGCGCGACCTGCACCTTTTCGCGCTCGATCGTGGACCAGACGTCGTGCGGGTCCAGATGCTCCACCTGCGACTGCACGTGAATCGTGCCGCCCGAGTGCCATACGTTGAAGGCGGCCCAGTGCGCTGCACCGTGCATGAAGGGCGCCGTGGGAAGCGAGCGCGCGCCCCGCGCGGCTTTGGCTCGCTCCGCAAACTCGTCCAGCGTCTCGAGGGGGCCGGCGGCGGAGAGCGCCGCGCGGTAGATCTCCTCCTGACGCCACAGCACGCCCTTGGGCATCCCGGTCGTACCGCCGGTGTAGAGGATGTAGAGGTCGTCGCCGGAGAGCCCCGACGGCTCCTCGGGCTTGGCCTCGGCCAGCGCCTGCTCGTAGTCCAGGGCTCCGTCGAGCGACTCGCCCGAGCCGTCGTCCACCTGGATCCAAGCTCGTACGCCGTCCAGACGATCGCGGATCTTCGCCAGGGTGGGCGCGAAGCGCGCGTGGAAGATCACCGCACGGGCGTCGGAGTTGCCGAAGAGGTAGAGGAGCTCCTCCTCCACGTAGCGGTAGTTCACGTTGAAGGGTGCGCAGCGCGCCTTGAAGGCGCCCAGCATTCCCTCCAGGTACTCGTTGCCGTTGTAGAGATACAGCGCCACGTGGTCCTGGCCCGACTCCCAGTTGGCCAGCCCGGCACGCTCGCGGTGACAGCCCAGGCCGTGGCTCTTCAGCACGTGGGCGAGGCGGCGTGTGCGATCGCTGACCTGGCTCCAGGTCAGGCGGCGGTCGCGGAAGACGATGCACTCACGGTCGGGCACCGCGGCGGCGATGGCCTCGTGGATGGCGGCCAGGTTGAGGGGGGATTCGGACAAGGGAGCTCCTCCGTCGAGAGAACCGCGGAGCCTGACGCCTGGGACCCGTCCGCGCAAGCGGCTCGGCTCAGGAAGGCAATCGCAGCAGGGCCAGCGCGGCGTCCAGGGTGGCCTCGATCCGATCTCCTCCCGCAGCGGCGCATCCGGGCCAGCCCCCGTCCTCGGCCTGTTGGCCCAGCACGCCCTGCACCAGCTCGCCGGGATCGATGCCCGCCCCGGGCAGCCCCACCGCATCGCAGAGCAGCAGCACCCGGGCCGTCTCGAGCGACGTGAACTCACCCGCCCGATAGCCGCGCTCGAGGGCCCGCCCGCTCCATTGCAGTGCGGTGTCGCCGGCCTCGTGATCCACGCTGGAGAAGAAGGCGCAGAGCCCGGCCAACGCGCCCCAGCCCGGGCGCTCGCGGTCGTAGCGGCGCGCCAGCCAGTCGCCGGCCGCCGCGAGCACGTCGGGCCGCGTGTAGACCGAGCGCGCCAACGCCCCGGCCACCAGGGCCGTGGTCGCCAGCAAATCGTCCGCCGGGGCGCCGCACCATGAGCCGTCCTCGGCCTGACGGTCCGTCAAGAAGCCCACGGCGCGCTCCACGCTCTCGGCCCTGCGCACGCGCGCGTCGAACAGGACGTGGAGCGCCGCCAGGGTGTTGAGCACCGGCCCGGCGTCGGCGCGCTCGGGCAACGCGGGGAACGAGCCGTCGGGGCGCTGGAGCTTCTCCAGTGCCTCGCGCAGTACGGCGGACTCTCCCTCGCCGGACCAGAGGGCCAGGCGCAGGGCGTCCAGGTCCGATCCTCCGGCGTTCACGAAGCTCCGTGCCCGCTCCAGCGGGCCTGCGAAGCGCTGGGCCAGCGGCGACCTCACGCCAGGAGATCCAGGCCGGACAGGTAACGACCTTCGGGATGGTCCAGCGCCACGGGATGATCCGAAGGCAGGCCCAGTTCGCCCACCACCTGAAGGGGACGCTTGGCGTCCAGCGATGCGCCGAAGCACACCTTGCGGAAGAGGTCCGGGCCCACGTGGTGCGAGCAGCTGAAGCACAGGATGCGCGCGCCCGGTGCGGCCCGGTGCAGGGCGAAGAGCAGCACGTCCTTGTAGGCCCGGGTCGCGCGGGTCACGTCGTTGCGGCGCCGCGCCAGGGGCGGCGGGTCGATGACGATCAGATCGAAGCGCTCCTCGCAGCCCCGCACGAAGCGGAAGGCGTCGCTGCGTTCGAAACGGGCGTCGGTGTCGGGCGCGTTCGCCTCCAGGTTGTGGCGTGCCAGGTCGAGCGCGTCCGCGGAGGATTCCACCAAGGTCACCCGGGCCGCGCCGCCCCGGGCGGCGGCCACGGCGAAGCCCCCGCTGTAGGAGAAGAGGTCCAGGACGCGGCGCCCCTGGGCCAGGCGTTCCACGCGCTCGCGGGCGTCGCGCTGGTCCAGGTAGAAGCCGGTCTTCTGGCCATGCAGCACGTTCACGGCGTAGCTCCGCTCGCCCTCGTGAATCGTCAAGCGCTCGGGCGGCGGCGCGCCCCACCACGCCCCCTCCGCCGGCGCCACGCCTTCGCGGCGAGCGGCCGGCGCGTCCGCCCGCTCGTAGCCGGCGCTCACGCCGCACGCGCTACGCAGGCTGCGGATCAACAGGTCGCGGCGGGCGGCCATGCCGGCGCTGGAGAGGCGCACCACCGCGGTGTCGCCGTAGCGGTCCACCACCAGGCCGGGCAGCCCGTCTCCTTCGGCGTTGACCAGGCGCACGGCGTCCGTCGATTCCAGCAGCGGATCGCCAGCGCGGCGGGCCACGGCGGCCTCGATGCGCTCCACCAACAGACCATCGCCGGGAGCCTCCTTGCCGAAGTACAGCATGCGAACCCGGATCTGGGACGCGGGCGACACGTGGCCGAAGCCGAGAACCTCGCCCTCGGCGCTCACTACCCGGACCCACTCGCCGGGCGACGCCTCGCCCCCGCCGTCGGCCACGGAGCCCGAGAGCACCCAGGGGTGGCGGCGACGCAGCGAGCGCTCGCGGCCGGGCTTCAGCACCACGTCACGCATGGCCGGACCATCCCCCATCGGGCCCCGGGCGTCCACGGCTTCGCTCGGCCGGCGATTCCGCGCTAAGCCTCCTCACCGATGGTTGAGGCCCCCCGCAACCGGCTCGCCCGCGAGACCAGCGCCTACTTGCGCCAGCACCAGACGAACCCCGTGGAGTGGTGGCCCTGGGGCTCGGAGGCGTTGGGCCACGCCGCGGC
>JAFDET010000177.1 GCA_019310195.1 Deltaproteobacteria bacterium | reverse complement strand
TCCAGGAGGCAGAGCGGATCAGCTACCTCGTGAGCTCCAGCTTCGAGGCGGCGGACGGCGAGACGGTCGAACTCGATCCGATGCCGGCCGGGCCGCCGATCCTGGCAACGCCGCGCATCGTCGATCCGGGGGGAGGGGCTCCGGCGATGGTGCAGATCGAGGTGACGGTCCCCTTCGGCGGCCACGAGGTGCAGCTGGATGCGCTCCGGTTGCTGAAGGAGCCGCGTGTTGTTGGCGTGCCGGAGCGGCAGAACTCCCTCCGCCATCTGACCCGGCGGACCCTCGTCACGGGCGTCGTCTCGGGGGAGGCAGTCACGACGCAGGTCGAGTCCGGCTCCGAGCTGGCCGTGGTGGCCGACGCAACGGGCGAGCCCCTCGGCCTCGATCTGGGCGTGCGCTGCCGGATCCTCGACGAGCCAGTGCCCACCATCCAGGTTCGCACCCCCTACGGAAGCCAGAAGGTCCAGCTTCCCGTGCTGCGGACACTTCACGTCGAGACCCGCGCGGACGTGATGAGCGGCGCCACGGTCGTCATCGCCGGGGTCCAGGCGGGCGAAACGCAGGCCTTGGTCCTGGTCACCACGCACCTCATCGAATCGGACGGCCTCCAGAACGTGCTTCTCGAGGCCCGGGTGGTGATCGCAGGCGGAGAGCTCAAGAAGCCCAAGGGCGAGCCCGGGACGTCCGTTTCCGTGAAGGACTTCGAGCTTACCGGCTGGGAGGGTGCTCCCGTTGCGCTGGCGCAGTCGAGCCGGCGCGACCTGGTCTCGGGCTACGAGGCTGGTGAGCCCGTGACGAGTCCGGTCGAGACCGGGGCGCGCCTCCAGTTCACACCGACTGCGCTCGGAGGCGACGACGTCTCCCTCGAGATCGGGCTTCGCTGCAGCCACCTGGACCCGACCGTGGCCGACTTCCCCGTGAAGCTCAGCGGTGGATCAGGCCGCGTAGACCTTCCCACCGTTCACGTTCTCGAGTTGGATACCGCCGTCGCCTTGGAGTCGGGCCAGACGCTGGCTGTGGGAGGCATCCTGCGGGAAGGCGCGCATGCCGCACGTCGCGAGCGCGACGAGGCCCTGGTCTTTGCGACGCCTCAGGTGGGCGCCGGCGGTGACCCGGACGCGGTGGCTCTGGGCGTGCGCGTGGTGCGCGCGTCGGAGAACGAGGGTCCCGTGAGCAGCAGCGTCGAACGCTTCGAGTCCGGTCCTGTCGACGAGCCGTGAGCCGGGCGAGCGCCTCGGCTAGGCGTCCGTCGGCTCGTCTCCGCGCCCCGGCGACTGCTGTGCGTTGGGCTGCGCTGTGGGCAGCGGAGGCGGCTGGGACGGTCGAGACAGCGAGCTGACGCCCTTCAGCCAGCCGAAGTGCCGGAACGTCAGGAGCAGTCCTCCAGCGACCACGGCGAGAGAACCGAGCACCCCGAAGTAGCCGTACGGCCACTTGAGTTCGGGCATGTTCTCGAAGTTCATGCCGTAGATGCCGGTGATGAGGGTCAGGGGCAGCAGGACGCCCGAGAGGACCGTCAGCACCCGGGCGACGTCGCTGATCCGGTTCGAGGCGGAAGCCTGGATGCTGGCCAGGACGCCGTGGAGCAGATCCCGCGAGGAGTCCACGGCCTCGCGGACCGCCTGGGCGTTGTGCAGCATCTCCCGGAAGAAGCCGCGCGCGGCCGAGCTGATGAAGGGGTTCTGCTTGGTGGCCAACAGCATCAGCACGATCTGCGCGCTCGCGGTGAGCTTCTTCAGCGTGAGGATGTTCCGGCCGGCCACGGCCAGGCCCATCGCCAGCTCTTCCTGGTGGCCGCTGAAGACGTGCTCCTGGATCACGTCCAGGAAGTTGTCGTTGGCCAGGTTCAGGTGGGCGTAGTCGTAGAGGCAGCGCTCCAGGAACAGGAACGTGATGAAGCTGGGCGTCTGTCCGGCGAGGCGAAAGGAGTCGACGCACGAGGTCCGCACGTCATCCACGACGACCATCGACCGGCGATGGAAGGTGATCACGAAGTCCGCGCCCAGGACCAGGACCATGCGCGCGAAATCGATCTCCTCGATGGTGCGCGCCGTGTCGAGGTGCTCTTCCGGATCGATCACCTGGTACAGGTAGAAGGCCACGCACTCCGGCCGTTCCACGATGCGCGGCAGGACCTCCGGCTCATCGAAGTGCCCGATCAGCTCGAGGTCGATGTCCCAGCGACGCAGCAGGTCGTTGAGGACGCTGATGTCGTCCGCCTGCACGTCGATCCAGCAGAAGACCTCCGGATCCTCCGCCTCGCGCTCCAGATCCTTGTGGTCGAAGCGGCGGCAGCTCCGGTCCTCGGGGTTGAAGCTGATTCCAAAGAATTCGAGCGAGCTGGGGTCGTGTGCTTGGGACATGTCGGGGGGACATTCTGGCATCCTTCGCGGCGCTCAGCCATCACCGCTGCGTGTCTTCCGCCACCCCGGGCTGGGGCGCCTGGAAGAAGCGGTCGACGAAGCGGCGCAGGCCGTCCAGGGCCTCCCAGCCTACCCTTGGCGCCAGGGAGTGGGTGCTGCCCATGATCGAAGAACGGGACGAGTGGCTGCACGAGGTGGGCGACGAGCCCGCCTGGCAGGAGAGCTTCTACTTCAACTGGGCCGATGCCGAGCGCAGGAGCTTCACCCTGGCCCGGACGGGCTATCGCTTTCATCCCCGAAAGATCGACGGCCTGGTCGTGTCGCTGCGCGACGGGGCCCTGGAGATCTTCTACGCACCCGCCGACCTGGATCACGCCGGCGACTGCCGCGACGAGGACCCGGCCGCCGGGATGCGGGCCGGTGACCTGGTGGTGACGATGCTGGAGCCGCTGCGGCGCTGGCGCCTGCAGATCGAGGGAGAGCGCGGCATGGACGTGGTCTTCACGGCGCACACCCCCGCCTTCGACTACCACGCCAGCGGCGCCCGGCTGGCCGGCACCATGACGGGCGCGCACTTCGAGCAGTCGGGCCGTGTCAGCGGCTGGACGCACTTCGGCCCGGAGCGCCACCAGATCGACGCCCTGGGTCAGCGCGACAAGTCGTGGGGCGTCCGCGACTGGGAGCGGCTCGAGGGCTGGAACTGGCTCGCGGGCCAGCTCGGGCCGGACTGGAGCTTCAACATCATGCAGACGATCGAGGGCGGCCGACCGCTGGACAACGGCTTCGTCTTCCGCGACGGCGAGAACCACGCCATCGAGCGGACCCGCATCCGGTACGAGTGGGGCGAGCAGGAGCATCGGATGCAGCGAGCCGAGATCGAGATCCTCGAGGCCGGTGGCGACACACACCGTCTGAGCGCCGAAGCGATCGCGAGCTTTCCGATCCTGCGCGGCGACGTCTGGCTCGAGGAGACCCACGTCGCCTACACGCTCCAGGGCGGCGCACCCGTCCGCGAGGGCCAGGGGGTCGTGGAGCACGTATGGCGTGCGACTCAGCCGGAGATCGTGGCGCGCAGCGAACGCCTGGCGCCGATTCTGAAGGCCCTGCGATCCTGAGCCCGCGCCCGAGGCTTTCAGTCAGTTCAACCGCTTCCAAGGATCGAGTTCGCCCTCGCGCTTCCAACCTTGCTCCGCCGCGTAGTCGTCGAGATCTTCCAGGCGGTCGTTGCTGGCCGGATGGGTCGATGCGTAGGCCGCCAGCTCGTCCAGCTCCGACGCGCGGGAGGCGAGCCGCTCGAAGAAGCGCCCAGCGCCCGCCACGTGGCCGTACTCGACCTGGACCAGCGTCAGGCCGAAGCGGTCGGCGGCGCGCTCCTGACCGCGGTCGAAGCCCCGGGCCGTCATGTTGCCGAGGAAGGCCGTTACGTCGGGGGCGGTCACACTGAAGCCGAAGAGCGCCGATGCCGTCAGCTGGTACAGGATCCCGCGCCCCAGCCCGCGCAGGTGATCGCGGCTGTGGAAGTGCCCGAGTTCGTGGCCCAGTACGAACGCCAGCTCGTTCTCGCTTTGCAACTCTCGAAGCAGGCCCGTCGTGACGAGGATCGTCCCTCCCGGCAGCGCCGCCGCATTGGCCTCGGGATGGTCGGCCACGATGACGTGAAACTCGTAGGGTGCGCCGGGCCAGTGCGCCGCAAGGCGTCGAGCCAGTCCTTCGACCGCGAGCCGCTCGGACTCATGCTCCGGGTTGCCCAGGTCGTACGCCCAATCTCCGAAGGTGTGCACCTCGAGTTCCGGCGGGATCCAGCGAACTGCCAGGTCCACGCTCCAACCGATCACGAGGATCAGCGCCGCGAAGATCGCCGAAACACCGCCGACGAGGATCGCGGCTTCGCGGAGGGGGTGCGTCGAGCTGACGTTGATCCCCTCGCGCGGAGCCCGCGGCTTGAACTCCATGGCTAGCGAACGAGCTTGACTGCGGTGCCGAACGCGAGCATCTCGACTCCGGAGGTGCCTTTTCCATTGCCGCGGCTCGACGCCAGCCTGGAGGTTTCGAGTCGCACGTTGAAGATCGCGTCGTATCCTTCGGCTACGGCCTGTTCGGTCATCCGCAACAGCGCCTCGCGGCGGGCGCGGTCCAGCAACGGCTCGTAGGACTTGATACGCCCCCCGATGATGCCGCGCAGACCTGCCAGGAAGCGTTTGAAGTAGTCGAGGGATACGACTGTGCTGCCCACCGCGAGCCCCGACGCGGCTACCTGCCAGCCCTCCGGAAGTGTCTCGAACGTGACCGTCGGGAAGTCCCGGTGGCGTGCCTCGCGCTCGCGTAGGCTCTCGAAGTGGCGCCGCTCGATCATGCTTCCCACGAAGTAGGCGAAGATCAGCACCGCCAGGGTGATGCCGAGCTGGATCAGGGCTTCCATGGCCGAGCCCCTACTGCACGCGCACGGCCGTGCCGTACGCAAAGAGTTCCGCCGCTCCCTGGGCCACCGAGCTGGTCGCGAAGCGCACGTTGACGACCGCATTGGCGTTCATCGATTGGGCTTGCGCCAGCATGCGGGCGACCGCCTCCTGGCGGGAGTCGTTGAGCAGCTCCGTGTAGGCCTTGAGCTCGCCACCGATGATGTTCTTGAAGCCCGCCATGATGTCGCGTCCGATATGCTTCGCGCGAACCGTGTTTCCACTCACCACGCCGTAGAACTCTACGATCGTCTTGCCGGGAATCGTTTCGGTATTGCTCATCAGGATCGGCACGAATGACACTCCTTGCAGGCGGGGCCCGTAGGCTGGATTCAACCCGGTGTGTCCGCCATGGTATCCTGCGGCGGGCATCATGAATACCGGGTCGAAACGCCTCATCCGCCTCTACACCTATGCCATGAGCCCCTTCGCGGCCAAGGTGCACTGCTTCCTGCTCTACAAGGGGCTGGACTTCGAGTGCTTCTACATCAACCCGCTGCGGGTCAAGCAGGACCTGCCGGTGGGCCGGCAGATCCCGGTGGTCCGCATCGGCGACGAGTGCCGGGCGGACTCCACGCCCATCGGCCTGTGGCTCGACGAGCGGTTTCCCGATCAGCCCCGCTTGCTGCCCGCCGAGGGGCCGGAGCGCGAGCGGCTGCTGGCCATCGACACCTGGGTATCGAATTGCCTGATTCCCGGAAGCTTCCGCTCCTATCCCGGTGACGGGATCGACCACATCCTCAATGGCTGGAAGCTCTCCCGCGTGATGGCCAACACGGCGCAGGGCGGGCTGCCGCTTTGGCTGCGCGCCGCTTGGCCACTGCTCATTACCCGCGTCGGCTTCGTGCGCAGGCTCGTGGCCATGGCCGACGACGGCCTGCCGGTGAGGGAGTCCAAGCTCAAGCTCTACGACGAGTTCCTGGCCCACCTGGGCGACGGTCCGTTCCTGGGCGGGCGCGACGAGCCGTCTCTGCCGGACCTGGCAGCCTACCCGCAGTTCGCCCTCTACTACATCACCGGCTTCCGCGGTGGCGAAGACATCCTGGAGCGCTCCGCGCTGATGGAGTGGCTGGGCCGCATGCGGCCCTACGTGGACCGGAACCCGCCCCTGATGCCCGCGGCCGTCTGTACGCGGGATCTTCCGTGACCCCAGATCGGCTGCACGAGCGCTGGTGCGGCCTGCGCCGCCAGCACGTCTGATCGCCGCGGGCCGACCTTTGCTCCGCGACCAGGGCCTGTAGACTGGGTGGGACGACACCGCACCGAGGAGGTCCCGTGGCCAAGAGCATTGACTGGTACTACCACCGCAAGGGCTGAACGTCTTGCACCAGAGCGTCCAAGTTTCTGGACGCCAAGGGCATCGAGGCCGTGGAAGTGGTCCCCGCCAGCCGCAAGCTGGCCAAGCGGGACGCCGCGGCGCTGGCGAAACAGGCCTCCGTCGTGATCGTGTGCAAGGGCAAGAAGGTGGACGAGTTCAAACCCGCCGGGAAGGCGCCGGCGAACGTCGTGGCTGCCATGCTGGGTCCCACCGGGAACCTGCGCGCCCCCACGATCCGCCGCGGCAAGACCGTGCTGGTGGGCTTCAACGAGGACGTCTTCGCGGACAAGCTGGGCTGACTGCCGAGGGTCGAGCCCGGAGATGCGGGATGCGCCAGCTGGATGCGGATCTCTGGGTCGTGGAGCGCCGACAGCGTTTCCTCGGCCTGGAGGTCGGAACTCGGATGACGGTGATCCGCCTGGCCGACGGGAGCCTGCTGCTGCACTCCCC
>JAFDET010000414.1 GCA_019310195.1 Deltaproteobacteria bacterium | reverse complement strand
TGGCCCGGAGCCAGGCCGCACCTGCAGCGTGAGCGACGTCGAACGCCTCGAAGCCGAGGCGCGCGAAGCCATCGCCGCGGCGGAGTCGTCCCAGGACCTGGTCCAGGTCCGCGCTCGCTTCCTGGGCCGCAAGGGGTCCGTGGCGGGGATCCTGCGCTCGATCGGCGAGCTTCCGGCTGACGAGCGCGGCGCGGTGGGCGCCGACGCCAACCGGGTGGAGCGCTCCAGCCACGACGCCGACCTGGCCTCGCATCGCCTGGACGTGACCCTGCCGGGGGCTGCGCCGCGGTCGGGGCGCCTGCATCCGGTGACGCGGGTCTTCCGGGACGTGCTCGACTTCTTCACCGGCATGGGATTCTCCATCGAGGAGGGCCCCGAGGTGGAGACCGACTGGAACAACTTCGGGGCCCTGAACTTCCCCGACGACCACCCGGCCCGGGACATCCAGGACACCTTCTTCGTGAAGGGCGGGAACGTCCTGCGCACCCACACCTCGCCGGTGCAGATCCGCGCCATGACCGGTCGCACGCCGCCCTTCCGCTTCGTGGCGCCGGGCCGCGTGTACCGTCACGACTCGGACGCAACCCACACTCCCATGTTCCACCAGATCGAGGGCTTCCTGGTGGACGACCGCACCACCTTCGCGGATCTGAAGGGCGTGCTGCACGCCTTCGCCAAGCACATGTTCGGCCCCGACACCGAGCTGCGCTTCCGCGCGCACTTCTTCCCCTTCACCGAGCCCAGTGCCGAGATGGATTTCAGCTACCGGGGCGGATGGATGGAGTGGGGCGGCTGCGGGATGATCCACCCCAACGTCCTGGAGAACTGCGGGATCGATCCCGAGCGCTGGCAGGGCTGGGCCTTCGGCATGGGCATCGACCGCACCGCCATGGACCGCTTCGGCGTCCCCGATCTGCGCCTGATGTTCGAGGGCGATGTGCGCCTGCTGGAGCAGCTCTGATGCTCGGGCGGAGCCCGTCGTGCGCGTAGCCCTGGGCTGGCTCTCCGAATGGATTCCGCTCCCCGGCTCCACCGAGGAACTGGTGGAACGGCTCACCCTGGGCGGCCTCGAGATCGAGGGCATCGAGTCCACGGGCCCGGCGCTGGAAGGCGTGGTGGTGGGGCACGTGGTGGAGTGCGGTCCGCATCCCGATGCAGATCGGCTCTCGCTGTGTCGAGTGGACGCCGGCGGGGATGAGCCGGCCCAGGTGGTGTGCGGTGCGCCCAATGTGGCCGCCGGCCAGAAGATCGCGTTCGCAGCGCCGGGGACGCGCCTGCCCGACGGCAGCAAGCTCAAGAAGGCGAAGATTCGCGGCGTGCCCTCCCACGGCATGATCTGCTCGACGCGGGAGCTGGGGCTGGGCGACGACCACGAGGGCATCCTCGTCCTGGACGCCGACGCGCCGGTGGGTGCGCCCCTGGGCGACGTCCTGCCGGGCGGGGACACGGTGCTGGACATGGAGATCACGCCCAACCGGGGCGACTGGGCCTCCATGCTGGGCATGGCCCGAGAGGTGCGCAGCCACTTCGGCGGAGAGCTGCGGCTGCCCGAGGTCGAGCCGCCGGAGGCCGGAGAGCCGGCCAAAGCCGCCATCGCCGTGCACGTGGACGATGCCGGGGGGTGCCGCCGCTACGTGGCGCGCGTGGTGCGCGGCGTGCGCATCGGGCCCTCGCCGACTTGGCTGGCGGAGCGGCTGGAGGCCGCTGGGGTGCGCCCCATCAACAACGCGGTCGACGTCACCAACCTGGTCATGCTGGAGTTCGGCCAGCCCCTGCACGCCTTCGACCTGGCGACCCTGCGCGGCGGCGCCGTGCGCGTCCGCGCCGCCGAGCCCGGCGAGAAGCTGGTCACCCTGGACGGCCAGACCCGCTCGCTGGAGCCCGGGGATCTGGTCATCGCCGACGGCGAGCGCGGCATTGCCCTGGCCGGCGTGATGGGCGGCGCCGAGACCGAGGTGTCCGAGGCGACCCGCGACGTGCTGATCGAGGCCGCCTGCTTCCACCCCACCAGGATCCGCCGCACGGCGCGGCGCCTGGGGCTGCACTCGGAGTCGTCCTACCGCTTCGAACGCGGCGTCGACCTGGAGGGTGTGGCGCGCGCCGCGGACCGTGCGGCGCGCCTGATGGCAGAGCTGGCCGAGGGCCGGGTGGCGCCGGGCCGGGTCGTGGCAGACGGTGACCCGCCGGAGCGCTGCGAAGGG
>JAFDET010000176.1 GCA_019310195.1 Deltaproteobacteria bacterium | reverse complement strand
CCTGCGCCTCCGCCGTCAGGTAGCCACCGCGCAGGGCCTCGGCGGCGTCGCGATCGGCCACGCCCTCCAGGCGCAGCAGCAGCTCACCCGGGCGGCCCGTGCGCACGCCGCTCACCTGAACCGGACGACCCGCGACGCCGTCCGGGTCGGAGCCCAGCCACAGCGAGGTCGCCTCCAGCAGGTGCTCGGGGCCGTCGCCCAGCCAGCGCACGCGCACCTCGCCCGCCAGGGCGTGGGCGCCGACCACGCGGCCCAGGGCGACGCGTTGCGGCGCCTGGTTCCGCGGAGCGTCGATCGTGGGCGCCCCCAGCACGGCGCACCTAGTCGACGATCTCGAGCCGCGCGTCCGCGCCGGCCCGCGAGGCAGCCAGGACGGCGCGCATGGCCTTCGCCACGCGGCCCTGACGCCCGATGACCCGTCCTCGGTCCTCTTCCGCGGTCTCCAGCTCCAAAGTGCGGCCGCCGTCCACCTCCACCACCCGAATCTGGTCGGGCTGGGTGACGATGGCCTTGGCCAGGAACTCGACCAGCTCGGCAGCGCTGCGCTCGGCCATCAGGAAGCCTCCGACGGTGCTGCGGCCGCCTGCTTGCGGGCGCGCTTGACCAGGGAAGAGACGGTGTCCGAAAGACGGGCGCCCTGCCCGACCCAGTGGTCCACGCGGTCGAGCTGAAGCTTGATCAAGCCGGGATCGACCTTGGGGTCGTAGGTGCCCAGGAACTCCAGAGCGCGGCCATCACGCTGGCGGCGCTCGTCGATCGCCACGATGCGATAGAAGGGGCGCTTCTTCGCGCCCGCGCGCTGCAGACGAATCTTCAACATTTCGAGGAGCTCCTGCGAGGGGCCCGCGACAGGGCCCGGAAGCGGTCGGGAAACCTAGGGAAGCCGCCTACCGGGGTCAACTGGGGTCAACCGCGTCAGCGGCGATCCAGCCCCTGGCGCTGGCGCTCCTTGGCCTCGGAGCAATCCGGGCAGGCGTACTGCTCGCGGTGGGGAGTGCGCAGCCGCTCGTAGCCCCGATCCAGCGCGACCCGGCGGACCGTGGACGAGGGCTGGCCGCAGAAGTCGCAGCTCTGGGGCTGGGAGTCGCCGTTCGCAGGGTCCTGGGCCGGGTGGTCGGACATCGGCGGCATCCTACCCCACCCTCAGCCAGAGGTCGGTGGGGGCTTCGGCGCCCAGCTCGCGCTCCAGGCCGGCCAGGATCTCCTCGCGGCGCAGATGCAGCTGCTGGCACCAGCCGCTGGAGTCGGCGTCCACCTGCAGGACCTTGCCGCGCAGGGCCGAGGGCCGGCAGTGAGCGGCCGCCGGATCGCCCACGATGGCGGGCCAGCGGTCGGCCATCCGCGCCAGGGCGTTGGCCCGGTCGTAGCCCAGGTCGCTCAGGACGCGCGGCACCAGATCCGCCAGGGACTTGGGGCGGCTGCGCGGCCGGGGCGTCATGCCGGGTCCTCGTCCAGCGTCCGGAAGAGCAGGCCGCTGGGCAGCTTGGGCTGGAACAGGGTGGACTTCTGGGGCAGCAGCTCGCCGGCGCGGGTCACGCGGAAGACGTCGTCGGGCGAGAGCGGGTTCACGTACAGCGCCACCGCACCGCGGCCCTCGCGAACGTCGCGGGCCGCCAGCAGGGCGTGCTTGGGGAACGCCACCGCGCCGTCGCGCACGGCGTCCTCGTCCAGCCCGAAGGCGCCGCCCACGACCTCGCGGTGCAGGGTGCGGATCGCCAGCTCGCCGGGCACGTCCTGGTTGCGCCGGAAGAGGCGCAGGGTGCCGCTGGCGTCGTCGGCCACGAAGGCGGCGGCCGGGCCCAGGGGCGCCAGATGCCGCTCCAGGAGCTCCGGAATCGCCTGGGCATCGCCCGCCTCGAGCTCCGTGCAGGACCACTCGGGCAGCAGCCGGGGCCAGGCGTCGGGCGCCGGCGCCGAGCCCTTGAGGATCACCCGATGGATGGGCAGCAGCAGGGTGCCCTCGGAGAAGGCGTTGGCGAAGTACGCCAGGGTGAGGGCCGCGGCGGGATCGTCGGGGTTCTCGCGGCGGTAGGCCAGCGCGGTTTCGTAGCGGTGGTGTCCGTCGGCAATCACCACCGGCCGCTCGGCCAGGAATGCCCGCACCGGCTCCACCGCCTGGGGGTCCGCGGCCCGCACCAGCGTGTTGTGGGTGCCCGCCGGGTCGGCCCCCTCGGCGACCGGCGGCCCGTCGAAGGCCTTCGCCAGCGCGGCGTCGACCACACCCTCGCGGTCTTCGTAGAGCAGGAAGATCACCGACAGGTTGGCGCGGGTGGCGCGCAGCAGCTTGAGCCGGTCCGCCTTGGGACCGGCCATGGTGCGCTCGTGGGGCAGCACCACGCGCTCGTCGTACTCGGCCAGGCCCAGGGCCGCGAAGAAGCCCCTCCGCTCCCGCTCTGCGCCGTCGGGGCCGCGGTAGCGCTGGGCCAGTCCGTAGAGCGCCGGCGACGCGTCGCGCGCGAGCACGCCGTCGCGCTGCCAGTCCCGGAGCATGGCGGCGACGTCGGCGTAGTCGGTGCCGGCTTCGGCGTTGGCGTCGCGGGTCAGCTCCAAGCGGATGGCGTGGTGCGGATCGCCGGACCAGAAGCGTTCGCGCTCATCGGGCGTGATGACGTCGTAGGGCGGCACCAGCACGTCGGAGAGTTCGCTGCGCGCGTAGCGCAGGGCGCGGAACGGACGGACGTCGGTCACGCATCGGCTCCTTCGCAGAGGCAGGCCTCGACCCGCGCCCGGGATACGGCTCCTTCACGCAGCACCACGGGCTCCTCGCCGGTGGCGTCCACCACGGTGCTGGCAACGCCGCCAGGAGGCGCTGCTCCGGGGACGTCCAGGAGCCAGGGCTCGCCGAGGTCGTCCCCACACAGCGAGGCCGCCGCATCGCGCCCGGCCGCGGCGGGGCCACCGCTGCGGTTCAGGCTGGTGGCGGTCACGGGTCCCAACCCGCGCCCGGCCAGGCGGCGCGCCAGCTCGGCCGCCAGCGGATGAGACGAGCAGCGCACGCCCACGGCGCCATCGCTGCTGCGGGCCACGCCGCCGGGAAGCTCGCGGTCGCAGGGCAGAACCAGGGTGAGCGGACCCGGCCAGAGAGCGCGGGTCAGCCGGCGCGCCGCCGCGGGCAGGTGCACGCCCACGGCGCCCAGGGCGTCGGCGCTCTCCACCAGCAGCGAGAACGGCTGGTCGTCGCCGCGGCCCTTCCAGTCCTGAAGCCGGGCCACCGCGTCGCTGCGGGTGGCGTCGGCGCCCAGGCCGTAGAGCGTCTCCGTCGGGTAGGCCACCAGACCGCCGCGCCCGATGCGCTCCAGCGCCTGGTCGAACGCGGCGCTCACCGGTCCAGCGCCCGGTCGGCGATGTCACGGCGCAGGTGCCGCCCGTCGAAGCGGATGCGGTCGGCGGCGGCGTAGGCCCGCTCACGGGCCACGGCCACGCTGGCGCCGCGTGCGGTTACGCCCAGGACGCGGCCCCCGGCGGTCTCGAAACGGCCGTCGGCGCCGCGCCGGGTGCCCGCGTGGAAGACCACCACGTCCGACTCGCCGGCCAGCGCGTCCAGGCCGTCGATGGCCCGGCCGGTCTCGTAGGCCCGCGGGTAGCCCTCGGAGGCCAGCACCACGCACACGGCGGCATCCCCCCAGCCCAGCTTGGTTTCGGGCTCCAGCCGGCCGCGGGCGGCTCCGTCGAGCAGCGGCACCAGGTCGCCCTCCATGCGCATCAGCAGCGGCTGGGTCTCCGGGTCGCCGAAGCGCACATTGAACTCCACCACGCGCGGCGCCCCGGCCGCATCGATCATCAGCCCGACGTAGAGCACACCCGTGTAGGGCCGGCCGTCGCGCGCCATGCCCCGGATCGCCGGGTGGACGATCTCCTCGAGGATGCGCTTCTCCACCGCATCGCTCACCACGGGTGCCGGCGAGTAGGCGCCCATGCCGCCGGTGTTCTCGCCGCGGTCGCCGTCCAGGGCGCGCTTGTGGTCCTGGGCCGCGGCCAGGGTGACCACGCGCTCGCCATCGGTGATGGCGTAGTACGAGGCCTCCTCGCCCTCCATGCGCTCCTCGATCACGACCCGCGCCCCGGCCTCGCCGAAGCGCCGCTCGCCCATGATCTCGTCCAGCGCGACCAGGGCGGCGTCCGGGCCATCGCAGACGAAGACGCCCTTGCCCGCCGCCAGGCCGTCGGCCTTCACCACGCAGGGGCCGCCGCGCTCGCGCACGTAGGCGCGCGCGGGCTCCAGCGCGTCGAAGACCGCGAACTCGGCGGTCGGAATACCGTGGCGGGCCATGAACTCCTTGGCGAACTGCTTGCTGCCCTCCAACCGGGCCGCTTCGGCGCTGGGGCCGAAGCTGGCGATGCCCGCCTCGCGCAGCCGGTCCACCAGCCCCGCGGCCAGCGGATCCTCGGGGCCGACCACCACCAGGTCCACGGCCTCGTCACGGGCCACCGTCACCACGGCGTCCAGGTCGCTCGCCTTCACCTGCGGCAGGCAGCGCGCCACGCCGGCCATGCCGTCGCTGCCGGGCGCAGCCAGCACCTCGTCCACCAGCGGGCTGGCGGCGATCTTCCAGGCCAGGGCGTGCTCCCGGCCCCCGGACCCGACCACCAGGACGCGCATCAGTGGCGGAAGTGGCGCGCGCCGGTCAGGACCATCGCCACACCAAGTCGGTCGGCGGCCTCGATCACCTGCTCGTCGCGGGCCGAGCCGCCGGGTTGCACCACGGCCGTGGCGCCGGCCGCCACCGCCGTCTCCAGCCCGTCGGGGAACGGGAAGAAGGCGTCGCTGGCCAGCACCGAGCCGGCCAGAGCGTTGCCCACCCGACCCGCCTTCTCGCAGGCCGCGTGCACCGCGTCCACCCGCGAGGTGTTGCCGCCCCCGATGGCCAGGGTGCGGTCCTGGCCGGCGAAGACCACGGCGTTGCTCTTCACGTGCTTGACCACCTTCCACGCAAAGCAGAGGCCGCGCAGCTCGGCTTCGCTGGGCTTGCGCGCCGTGGCCACCTGGGCGGAGGCCACGTCCTCCATCTGCACGTCGGGCTCCTGCACCGCCACGCCGCCGAAGACGCGCTTCCAGTCCAGCTCGGTGCGGTGGATGCGGTCCAGCCGGGCGCGCAGCAGGCGCCGGTTCTTCTTCTTCTGCAGCAGCGCCAGGGCATCGGCGGTGAAGCCCGGCGCGATCAGGACCTCGGTGAAGATCTCGTCCACGCGCTGAGCCAGCTCCAGATCGAAGGGCCGGTTGCAGACGATGATCCCGCCGAAGGGTGAATCGGGATCGGTGCCGAAGGCCTTGTCGTAGGCGGCCAGCGGCGAGTCGCCCACGCCCGCGCCGCACGGCGTGTTGTGCTTGAGGATCGCCACCGCAGCCGACTCGGCGGCGTCGAACTCCAGGATCAGCGCCAGCGCCGCCTGCACGTCCACGATGTTGTTGAAGGAGAGCTCTTTGCCGTGAAGCTTCTCGGCAATCTCCAGGAAGCCGCCGTAGAGGGCGGCGCGCTGGTGCGGGTTCTCGCCGTAACGAAGCGACTGCGCGCGGCCCAGGCCGATGGCGAGGCGCGGCGGAAACGGATCGTCCTCGCTGGTCTCCTGGGCGGCCAGGTAGCCGGAGATGGCCGCGTCGTAGGCGGCGGTGCGCTCGAAGGCCTTGAGCGCCAGCGCGCGTCGCGTGGCCTCATCCAGCACGCCGTCGTTGCTGCGCAGCTCTTCCAGCAGCGCCGGGTAATCGGCCGGATCCACCACCACGCCCACGAAGGCGTGGTTCTTGGCGGCGGAGCGGATCATCGACGGGCCGCCGATGTCGATCTGCTCCACGGCCTCGGCGCGGGTCACGCCCTCGCGCGCCACCGTCTCCTCGAACGGGTAGAGATTCACCACCACCAGGTCGATGTGCCCGATGCCGTGCTTCTCCACCTCGGCGCGATCGCCCTCGTGATCGCGCCGGTTCAGGATGCCGCCGTGCACCTTGGGGTGCAGGGTCTTGACCCGGCCTCCGAGCATCTCGGGGCTGCCGGTCAGGCTCTCGACGTCCTGCACCTCGAGCCCGGCGTCGCGCAGCGCGCGCGCCGTGCCGCCCGAGGCGACGAGCTCGACGCCGAGCTCGGCCAGCCCGCGAGCAAACTCGTCGAGGCCGCTCTTGTCGGAAACGGAAAGCAACGCGCGAACGACGCGTGCAGGGGGCATGTCGAGTGTCTCCCGGAGAGGGTGAGGGGGCGGGGACGAGGGATGGGTACCGAAGGGCCGGCCGGGCCGCCAGCGACGCGCGCAAACGCCGTCTCAGGCGTCGTCGTCGACGACCACGCGCGGCACGCGAGGACCCACCCCGACGAGGATCTCGTAGGCGATGGTGCCCGCGGCGGCGGCCAGATCCTCCACGGCCGGCGCGCCCGGGCCCGCCCCGAAGACCAGGGCCTCGTCA
Organism: Deltaproteobacteria bacterium; assembly: GCA_019310195.1. GTDB lineage: Bacteria > Myxococcota_A > UBA9160 > UBA9160 > JAFDET01 > JAFDET01. The sequence goes on along the minus strand of JAFDET010000176.1, from coordinate 263 downwards.
CCGATCGCCGGCGCCGCGTCGCCGACGTCGACCGTGACGAAATCCATGGACACACGCCCCACCACGGGAAAACGACGCCCGCCGATGGCGACCTGGGCGCGGCCGGCGGCGGCGCGGGGAACCCCGTCGGCGTAGCCCACGGCCAGGGTGGCCACGCGGGTGGGCCCGGGCGCGTGCCAGTCCCCCCCGTATCCCACGGCATCGCCCCGGGCGAGATCGCGCACGTGCACGACCCGGGTGGCCAGGGTCATGGCGGGGCGCAG
>JAFDET010000018.1 GCA_019310195.1 Deltaproteobacteria bacterium | reverse complement strand
CTTCGAAGAGCTCCGGGTCGCGGTTGGCCGAGCCCAGCAGGATGTAGACACTCTGGCCCCGCTCGATGGCAAAGCCCCGGAGGCTCGTATCCCGCACCGCCACCCGCACGGCCATCTGCACCGGCGAGTCCCAGCGCAGGCACTCCTCGACGACCGCCACCGCAAGGCTCGGATCCCAGCGCAGACGCTCCGCCTGCTTCCGGTGCAGAGCCAGCGCCAGGCCGCCACTTCCGATCAGGGCCTCGCCGATGCGACAGCCGATGGTGACGAGGTGGACGCAGAAGGCGACCAGCTCGTCATCCGAGAGGCTCTGCTCTCCGTGGCGCACCCGAATCAGGGCTGCCATCAAATCGTCCCCGGGCCGGCGGCGCTGCCGGCGAACGTGGTCCTCGAACCAGGCCCAGAGCTCCTCGCTGGCGGTGTGGCAGCGGTCGGCCCCTCCTGGCCCCAGCGCGCCCGGCTCGAACATGCCCTCGGCCTGGGGTGCCCAGGCGTGCAGCAGCGCGCAGTCCTCGGCAGGCACGGCCAGCAGCGCGGCCACGGACAGGAACGCCACAGGGAGCGCGAAGTCCTCCACCAGATCCATGGCGCCCTTGGCCTGGGCTCGATCCAGGGCCTGGTTCACCCCCTCCTGGGCGGTGCTGCGCAGGCCCTCGATCGCCCGCACCGTGAAGGCGTCGGAGATGAGGGCGCGGATCCGGTTGGGCTCGCGGGGGTCCTGGACCGCCAGCAGCCGGGGCAGGATCCGGGCCGCCGGGCCCTCGCCCAGCTCCGGGGGAACCCATCCCCGGACCGCGGCCAGCTCCAGGCCCGGGTCGCGAAGGGCCTGCACGCAGTCGTCGTAGCGCGAGACGAGCCACGCCTCCTTCTCCGCCAGCGGCACCCGGACGATGGGGGTCTTCTCGCGCAGGCGCGCGTATATCGGGTAGGGATCCTCCCGCAGAACAGCAGGATCGAACAAGCGCGGCATGGAGGCTTCCTCCAGCCGACAACGTGGCAGACCCGGGGATCGTTCGAGTGTGAACTGGTTCACACTCGAGCGGACGCGGTAGGCTTGGGCGCCCGCCATGCTCCGGCCCATCGTCCTCGCCGTACTGGCGCCCTGCCTCCTGGCCGCGGCGCCCTGCCCCGACCGCAATCCGCTGCGGCGCCCGCTCTTCGGCGACCTCCACGTCCACACCGCCTTCTCCCACGACGCCAGCACCCAGGGCACACGCACCCTGCCCCGCGAGGCCTACCGCTTTGCGCGCGGCGAGGCCCTGGGCCTGCAGCCGTTCGACGTGGACGGGCGCCCGCTGCGCACACTCCAGCTGGAACGTCCCCTCGACTTTGCGGCAGTCACGGATCACGCGGAGCTGCTGGGCGAGGTGCGCACCTGCGAGACGCCCGGGCTCCCGGGCTACGACGCCTGGCTGTGCCGGCTGCACCGGGTCTGGCCGCGCGCGTCGTTCTTCGTGATGAACACCCACGTCGCGCGGGGAACCGGCTCGCGCATGGGGCTCTGCGGGCCCGACGGCAGCCACTGCCTCGAAGCCGCCCTCACTCCCTGGCGCGAGATCGTGGACGCCGCCGCCGAGGCGGACGACCGCTGTGAGTTCACCAGCTTCGTCGCGTACGAGTGGACCGCGTCGGTGGTGGGGCGGAACCTGCACCGCAATGTGATCTTCGCCAACCAGACCGTGCCCCGGATGCCCAGCAGCTACTACGAATCGACGACACCCGAAGCGCTGTGGGACGACCTTCGCCGGGAGTGCACCGAGGCCGGCACGGGCTGCGACGCCCTGGTCATCCCCCACAACTCCAACCTCTCCGCCGGCCTGATGTTCCAGCTTCCCGAGGACCTGACGCCGGAGCAGGCGCGCACGCGCTCCGCGTTCGAGCCGCTGGTGGAGGTGATGCAGCACAAAGGAGACTCGGAGTGCTGGTGGGGCCCCGGCGCCGAGGACGAGCTGTGCGCCTTCGAGCAGCTTCCCTTCGACAGCTTCCGCGGCAAGTTCCTCCCCTTTCTGGAGGGCGCGCCGCGGCGCGAGGACACCACGCGCTGGGCGCTGCTCCAGGGCATCGCGCGCCAGGCCGAGATCGGCGCCAACCCCTTCAAGCTGGGCCAGATCGCCAGCACCGACACCCACCTGGGCACGCCCGGCGCCGTCGAGGAGAAAGCCCACCCGGGCCACGGCGGCGCGGGCGCTCCCTCACCGGACCGGCTGCCCGAAGGCCTGCCCGACGACGTCTTCTTCAACCCGGGCGGCCTGGCCGTGGCCTGGGCCGAGGAGAACACCCGCGCATCGATCTTCGCCGCCCTGCGCCGGCGCGAGGTCTACGGCACCAGCGGGCCCCGCATGATCGTGCGGATGTTCGGGGGACGCGCGTTGCCCGACGACCTGTGCGAGCGCCCGGACTTCGCCGCCGGCGGCTATGCCGACGGCGTGCCCATGGGCGGCGACCTGCCTGCCGGGGCGGACGGGCCCGCCTTCGCCGTCTCGGCGCTGCGCGACGCCCAGGGCGCGCGGCTCGAGCGCATCCAGATCGTGAAGGGCTGGGTGGAAGACGGCGCTCCCCGAGAGCGGGTCATCGACGTGACGGACCCGGCGGCCGAGGGCGCCGACTCCCTGTGCCGCGTCTGGCGCGACCCGGACTTCGACGCGACCCAGCCGGCGTTCTGGTATGCGCGGGTTCTGGAGGTGCCGACGCCGCGCTGGCACAGCTACGTGTGCCGCGCACGAGGCCTGGACTGCTCGCGCTTCGAGATGCCCGAGACGATCCGTGAACGCGCCTGGACGTCGCCCGTCTGGTGGACGCCGTGAAGCTCGCGCGACATCCGCTGCTGCACTTCCTGCTGCTGGGCGCCCTGCTCTTCGCCGCGGACCGCGCCCGCGCCCCACAGGCGCCGGATCCCCGCAGTGTGGACGAGGTCCTTCTCGATGAGGCCCTGGCGCGCGGCTACGAGCGCACGGATCCGATCGCGCGACGCCGGCTCCAGCGCAACGCTCGCTTCCTGCACCCCGACGACCCGCGCGACGACGAAGCGCTGCTTGGCGAAGCCTGGACGCTCGGCCTGCACCGGAGCGACCTGGTGGTGCGCCGGCGCCTGATCCAGAAGATGAGGCTGCTGGCCTGGAGCCGGGCGGACGCCGACGAGCCCGGCGAGCCGGAGCTGCGCGCGGCCTTCGCGCTCCGAGCCGCGCGCTGGCGGGAGCCGGCCCGGGTGCGGATCTCCCACGTCTACCTGTCCCGGGACGCGCGCGGTCCCGACCTGGAGCGCGACGCCCGGGCGCTGGGTCCGTTGCTGGAGGGACGTGCGCCCGAAGCCGCGGACGGGCTGGGCGACCCCTTCCTGCTGGGCACCCAGCTGCCGACGCTGAGTGAGGCCGAGCTGGCCGCCCGGCTGGGCGGCGATCTCGCCGCCGCGGCCCTGGCCGCGCCGGCAGGCCGCTGGAGCGGTCCCGCCCGTTCGGCCTACGGCGCCCACTGGATCTGGGTCCACGAGCGGCAGCCGGCGCGCGACCTGGCGTTCGAAGAGGCCCGGCCCGCGCTTCGGGCCGAGCTGCGCCGCCGGCGCCGGGACGAGGCGGTGCGCACGCTGGTGGAAGAGTTGCGCGGCTGAGCTCAGGCCTCCGGCTCGACGGCCGCCAGCCGCGCCGCCAGTGGATCCCCATCGAAGCGCCAGCGGCCACGGCGCGTGGGCCGCTTCAGGCTGCGCTGGAGCTGGGCGAGGAAACGCTCGCGAGGCCAGGGCTCGGCGCCCAGGCGCTCCACGTGATCGGTGTGGACCTGGCAGTCCAGCAGCTCGAAGCCCCAGGCGCGCAGCTGATCCACCAACCCGATGAGCGCCACCTTGGACGCGCCATCGTGCCAGGAGAACATGGACTCGCCGAAGAAGGCCCCGCCCAGGGAGAGGCCATAGATGCCTCCCACCAGCTCGCCGTCCGCCCAAGTCTCCACCGAGTGGCAGAAGCCCAGCCGATGCATCTCCACGTAGGCCTCGAGGATGTCCGGCGTGATCCAGGTGCCGTCCTGGTCGGGTCGCTCGGTCTGGGCGCAGGCGTCGATCACGTCTTCGAAGGCGCTGTCCATGCGCAGCTCGATGCCGCCCCGGCGCAGCGCCCGCCGCGCGCTGCGGTCCACGCGCAGCCGCTCCGGCTGGAGCACCCAACGGGGGTCGGGCGAGAACCAGAGCGGCGGGCTCCCCTGCCACGGAAAGATTCCCATGGAGTAGGCGAGCAGCAGCCGTTCGGGCCGCAGGTCGCCGCCCACGGCCAGCAGGCCGTCGGGCTCCGCCTCTTCCGGCGACGGAAACGCCAGGGCGTCGGCGAGACGGTAGACGGTCACGGCTGCAGCACCGCGGCGCCGCGAATCCGGTCCTGCTTCAGATCCAGGAGCGCGCGGTTGGCGTCGGCGAGCGGGTACGGAACGGTGTGGGTGCGGATCGGGATCTCGGCGGCCAGGCGCAGCAGGGCCGCGGCGTCCTCCCGGGTGTTGGCGGTGACGCTGCGCAGCTCGCGCTCCTGGAACAGGTGGCGCTGGTAGTCCAGGGGCGGGATCTCGGAGAGGTGGATTCCGGCCACGGCCAGGACGCCGCCGCGGTCCAGCGCCTCCAACGCCGGGAGCACCAGCTCGCCGGCGGGCGCGAACAGGATCGCGCCGTCCAGCTTCTCCGGCGGCGGATCGAAGCTGCCGGCCACCGAGGCGGCGCCCAGCTCGCGGGCAAGCTCCTGATGGGTGTCGCCGCGGCTGAAGACGTGGACCCGACAGCCCCTGTGAACCGCCACCTGGATGGTGACGTGGGCCGAGCCGCCGAAGCCCCACAGCCCCAGCACCCCGCCCGGCTGCACGCCGGAGCGCCGCCAGGCCCGGTAGCCGATGATCCCGGCGCACAGCAACGGCGCCAGCTCGGCCGCAGGCCGCTCGTCGGGCAACGCGTGGGCGAAGGCCTCGGGCACCACCGCGTACTCCGCGTAGCCCCCGTCCACGTCCCAGCCGGTGAAGAGCGGCTCCAGGCACAGATTCTCGCGCCCGGAGGCGCAGAAACGGCAAGCGCCGCAGGCCCGGTGCAGCCACGCCACCCCGATGCGATCGCCCTCGCGGAAGCGCTCGGCCCCGGGCCCCCGGCCCGCGACCCGGCCTACGACCTCGTGGCCGGGGATCACCCGCCTCCGGCGCGGCGCCAGGTCGCCCTCGGCCACGTGGAGGTCCGTGCGGCACACGCCGCACACCTCCACGCGCACCAGGACCTCACCCGGTCCGGGCTCCGGAATCGGGACCTCCACCGGCTCGAGCGGCTCCTGCTCGACCGGGCGGGGATTCGTGACGACCATCGCGCGCATGGGCAGATCCCAACCTACTATCTCGGACGATGCGGCTGCGCCAGCTCCTACGACGCGTGCTCCCCTGGCTCGTCTCGGCTGCCCTGCTGGTCTACGTCTTCGGCTGGCTCACGGAGTGGGACAAGCTGATCGAGGCCACGCAGCGAGCCAACGCGCCGATCTTCGTCCTGGTCACCTTCGCCGACAAGATGATCTTCTTCCTGTTCTGGACCATGCTCCAGGTGCAGGCGGTGCGGCGCATGGTGGGACCCATGCCGCTGAAGCGGCTGATCTCGCTGCGCGGCGGGTCCGAGCTGCTGCGCTCGATCAGCAACCCGCTGGCGGATGCCGCCTTCCTGATCGGCCTGGTGCGCATCACCCGCGGCAGCCCGGGCCGCGTCATCCTGGCCGCCTCGGTCCCCGGGTTCGTGCACGCGATCGTCATGATCGGCCAGGTGACGTTGGCGCTCTTCCTGCTGGAAGGCGGCCTCTCGGCCAACCGCGACGTGGCCATCGCCGCCGCCATCGGCTGGTCGATCATCCTGGGCATCCTGTTCTCGGTGCGCTTCGCGCGCCGCAGCACCGGGCGCTGGCTGGCGCGCGTGCGCATGTGGCTGGAGCAGGTGGAGTTCCGCGCCTTCCTGCCCATGCTGGGCTGGTTCGTGCTGCTGGCCTTCATGGACATCGGCGTGCAGTGGATCGCCACCCGGGCCTTCGGAGCGCCGATCCCGTTCCTGGCGCTGGTGGCGCGGGTGCCGATCCTGTACGCGGCGTTCATGATCCCGTCGTTCGGGAACTTCGGCACCCGCGAGCTGGCCTGGGCAGCGCTCTTCGGCGAGTTCCACGACCGCGACACCCTGATCGCCTACGCCTTCGCCACCAACTCGCTCTTCCTGATCTTCCACGTGGTGATCGGAATCGCCTTCCTGCCCCGCGCCATCGGCCTGCTGCGTCAGGTGCGCGCCGCGTCGCGCGAGGGCAAAGATCTGCCCGGCGGGCCGCTGGTGCGCGATCCCAGCGATCCTTAGCAGGACAATGCCCTTCGCTCGCCTTCGGCTCGCTGCGCGCCCTCGGCCAGCTCCGGAGTTCGCGCGTGCTCCGTCGGCTCGGGCTTGCGGGCCATAGGCTCAGGAGGGCGGGCGGCCGCAGGTGGGGCTAAGTGCGGGTCTCTGCGCGGAGCTCGAGCGTTGGTTCTGCGAGGTCCCGTAGGTCGGCGGGTCGGGGTGGGGGTCCCGCGCGCAGTTCCGCAGCCGGCCTCCACGCTTGGAGTCAGCCCCGGGGCAGCCTCCGGCGAGGACTGTTTGAGCACGGGACCCCCACCCCGATCCGGCGACCGTTCTCAGCGAGATCCTGCGGCGCGCCGACGGCTACGCGCCTTCGCGGGAGCGGGGGGCGGCGGTGCCGGGGTCGGCGGGGAGGTTCATGATCTCGCGCGGGAAGTGGTCCACCAGGAAGTCCACCACGTCGCGCACCGAGATCACCGTGACCGGATGGCCCTTGCGGTCCACGACCGGTACGTGCCGGAAGCCGCCGGCGCTCATGCGGTTGAGCACCCAGGCCACGCTGGAGTCCTCGCTCAGGCGCTCCAGATCGTGGCTCATCACCTCGGACAGGGGCAGCACCGCCGGGTTGCGGCCGCGATCCACGATCTTCAGCAGCACGTCGCGCTCGGTGAAGATCCCCACCAGGGGCGTGTGATGGCTGCCGTCCTCGGAGATCAGCACGCAGCCGCGGTGCTCGCGCTGCATGGCCCGAATGGCGTCGGTGACCGACGACTGCGGGGACAGGACGAGGGGCTTGCGCGCGGCCAGGATCGAGGCCGGCCTGCGCAACAGCGCCGAATCGAACGCGCGGCGCTTCTCTCCGATTTCCTGGAAGTAGACCTCGTCTACTCGATCATCGAACTCTTCAGGGGGCATGACCCGCTAGGATACAGAAGGCTCAGCCCGCGTGGAATGCAGCTCGGGCCCGAGCCAGAAGTCCCCGCACCTCTTGATGAATTTCGTCTTCATGCATGGCTCGGGCGATGCGTCCGGCGCGCAGCGGGCGACCCACCGCCCGGGACAGGGCGCCCGCGGGATCCAGGAGCCGCTTGGCGTCCAGGGCCCGCCAGCCGCCCAGATCCTCGGGGTCGGGCAGGAGTTGCCGGCAGGCGCGCTCCAGCCGGCGGTCTGCGCGGGGCAAGCGCAGGCTGCGCCGGATGGCCTCGGGCACCAGCAGGTAGCTCTCGATGTGGCGCCGGCTCCAGACGTGAAACTCCAAGCCCGGCGCGGGCTCGGGAGCCCGCTCGCGGTCGTCGTCCCGATCCAGGACGCACAGGCCGCGGGCTCCAGAGGAGGCGCCGCGCAGCTCCTCGAAGTGGGCCGTGGCGCGGTTGGGCTGGCGACCGCCCAGGATCACGGTTCCCGTGCCCATGATGCGCCCCAAGCCGGGATCGACGCGCTGCGCCCAGCCCCGGAGGACGTCCCGATCCCGCGGCCCTTCGACGTAGACGACCAACATCGGACCACCCCCATCGTAGCTGCATTGGGCCCCGCAACCCAAGCCCGAAGACCACACCGTGGGTTTTGCCCAAGCGGGCATGGGGGGTACCCTGGATCCATGCACTCCGTCCTGGTTGCGGACGACCACGGCATCGTGCGCGAGGGCCTGCGCCGCCTGATCGAGGCGGAGGAGGATCTCTCGGTGTGCGGCGAGGCATCGGACGGTCGTGAAGTGCTGGAGATGGTCGAGCGGCTCAAGCCGGACTGCGTGGTGCTGGACATTACGATGCCCAAGCTCGGGGGGCTGGAGACGCTGGAGCGGATCCGCCGCAAGCACCAGCGCACCCGCGTGGTGCTGCTCTCGGCCCACAGCGACCCGCCCTTCATCCAGAGTGCGGTGAGCCTGGGCGCCGACGGCTACGTGCTCAAGCACGGCCGGGCTTCCGAGGTGCTGGCCGCGGTGCGCGCCGTGCTCTCGGGCGGCAACTACTTCAGTCCGCCGGTGGCCAAGGAGATCGTCGAGCAGCTGCGCGACCCCAAGAAGGATGCGAGCGAGCCGTTCCGCCTGCTCTCGAGCCGCGAGCGCGAGGTGCTGCACCACATCGCCGAGGGCCTCTCCGCCAAGGAGGTGGCCAGCGAGCTCGATATCAGCACCAAGACGGTAGAGGCCCACCGCACCAGCCTGATGCGCAAGGTCGGCGTGCGAAAGGCGACCGAGCTGGTGCGCTACGCCTTGAAGCACGGGCTGATCGAGCCCTAGGAGCCTGACCCAAGATGGAGCACACCGTCCGGACGCCGAGACGCCCGGGCCGGCGCACTCCATCTTGGGTCAGGCTCCTAGGCCGGATCGCTCACCAGGCTCGCCACCGCCTCCACGTGGGGCGTCTGCGGGAACAGGTCGAAGCCGGTCACGGACTCCAGCGCCAAGCCGCCCTCGGCCAGGCGCGCCAGGTCGCGCGCCAAGGTGGCCGGGTCGCAGGAGACGTAGACCAGGCGCCGCGGCCGCGCCTCGGCCACGCCCTGGATGCACTCGGGGGGAAGCCCGGTGCGCGGCGGATCGACGACCATGGCGTCGGCGCCGCCCAGCACGGCCAGCAGGCGCTCGGCGCGGCCGCCGCGGATCTCCACGTTGCGCAGCCCCGCGTTCAGCACGTTGGCGTGCAGGTCGGCCACGGCGCGCCCCTCGGACTCCACCGCCACCACGCGCTCGAAGCCGCGGGCCAGCCCCAGGGTGAAGAAGCCCGCGCCGCAGAAGAGCTCCACGGCCAGGTGCCCGCTTCCGGCTGCCTCGTGCACGGCGCGCGCCAGCGCGTCGAGCAGCAGCGCGTTGCCCTGCACGAAGACGCCCGGCGAGAACGACATGCGCTGGCCGCACACCGAGACCGTGAGCCGCGGCTCCTCGGGGAGCGGGCTGCGCAGGGGCGTGGTGCGGGTGGCGCCGTCGGCCCCGGCCACCAACTCCCACTCCTCGGCGGCCTGGGGACGGCGCCGCGCCAGCTGCGCCAGCGCCTCGTCCAACTCGGGAACCAGCACCGGGCAGCGCGAGGTGGCGCACACGGCGTGGGAGCGACGCTTCCGGTAGCCGACGACCCCACCCTTGGCCAGCACCCGCGTGCGACTGCGCCAGCCGTAGGGCGCCGGGCTCGGGACGACGCGCAGATCGTCGGGCACCCGAAGCCCGCCCACGCGCTCGAGGGCGTCGCCCAGGATCTCCGCCTTGGCGCGCAGCTGGGTCTCGTAGTCCAGGTGCTGCCAGGTGCAGCCCCCGCACGTGCCGTAGACGCCGCAGACCGGCTGGACGCGAAACGGGCTGGGCTCCAGGATCCGCTCGATCACGCCCCGCGCGTAGCGCTTGCGCTCCTCCACCAGCCGCACCGACAGCCGATCGCCCGGGGCGCTGAAGGGCACGAAGACCACGCGGCCGTCGGCCGTGTGCCCCACCCCGTCGCCGCCGGCGGCGAGCCCTTCGATGCTCAGCTCGTGCATCACGCTGGCAAACGTCCCACATCCGGGGCAACGTTCAAGCCGCATGCCCCCCGCCCTGCTCCGCCTCGCCTGTGCCGCGCTGCTGCTCCTCTGGGCGAGCTCGGCCACGGCGCACGGCCCGACGGTGCGGGTGGCCTGGTCGGGCCTCCAGCCGCCCGCCCTCACCGTTCGGGCGGGCACCACCGTCCACTTCCACAACGCCAACTCCTCCGGCTCGCCCTGCACGGTGGTGGCGGACGACGGCTCCTTCACCGGTCCGACCCTGGGGCGCGCCGAAGGCTGGCACCACACGTTCGAGACGCCGGGCCGTTTCGATTACCACCTGAGCGAACAGCCGAGCGCCAAAGGGCGCATCGTTGTCGTCGAGCCATGAGCTCCGCGTGGTAGGCTGGAGGGCCGAATGTCCCTCGAAGCGCTGCATCGGGTGCTCGAGGCGAGCGGGGCCCGCCGCCTGGCCCGCGGCCTTCCCATCTATGGGCTGCGCAGGGCGCTGTGGCCCCCGTTCGGCCGCGGCGAGGCCCTGCACGAGCGGCAGGTGGCGGTGATGGAGGCCGTCCGCGCGCTTCCCTGGCAGGCCTTCCTGCACTACGCCGAGGACCCGCGCGAGTGGGACATGACGGCCTGGCCGCAGGCCGCGCGCGACACCTGGCGGGTGCCGCCTCACGAGACGGCGCGGCATCTGCTGGAGCGGTTCCTCGAGCCCGGCGGCTGGACCCTCTACCTGGCTCCGTACGCCATCGACCCCACGCTGCTGCCCGATACCTTCCGAGCCGAGCTGAGCGAGGTGGCCCGCTTCGTCGAGGGCCACGGCATGCCGGTGCTGCTCGACGCAGGCGACGACAACAGCGAGTGGCGGATCGTCGTCGACCCGGCGGCCGTTCCCGAGCTGGTGGCGGCATGACCTCCCGGCTGGATCGCCGCGACTTCCTGCGCCTGGGCCTCTCGGCCGCGGCCGCCAGCGCGCTGCCGGGCTGCGGCGGAGGCGACTTCGACGAGCGTTACACCGAGGAGGACGTGGCGCGCCTGGCCGAGCAGAAGCGCGCCGAGAAGGCGCGCTCGGGTACCGGCCCGTTTGGGCCACAGGTCTACCGCGGGTACCGGGGCCTGGCGGAGCTTCCCTGGTTCGAGCTGGACGGCGACGGCAACGTGCGCTGCGTGGCCGAGGACGTGCCGCGGGCCATCGACATGCACGCCCACCTGGGCATGGCGCTCTTCTTGGCGCCGGAGCTCGATCTCCAGGCACGCACGCCCCGCGTTCGGCACATGCTGGACTGCGACGGCGAGGAGCCCGGCTGCCCGCTGGACCTGGACGTCTACGCCAACGCCAACTTCTCGCCGTCGGACCTGAACGCCCTGCGCCGCATGGCGGTGGCCCAGTTCACCATCGGCAGCAGCGCTGCCGCCACCCACACCATCCCGAACTTGCTGGCGGAGATGGACGCCGTGCGCGTGGAGCAGGCGATGATCCTGCCCATCTCGTTTGGGCTGCCCTTCGGCGACGACCTCACCGAAACGTGGACCTCCGCGATCCGCAAAGCCGGTGTCGAGCGACGGCTGCTGCCCGGCGCGTCGGTGTTCCCGCGCGATCCCGAGGCCGTGGACAAGCTTCGTCGCTACGCCGCCGACGGCGCCCGCGCGGTCAAGCTTCATCCCAACGCACAGCGCTACTACCCGGACGCGCCCGAGGCCATGGCCATCTACGAGGAGTGCGGCCGGCTGGGGCTTCCGGTCTGCCTGCACAGCGGCCGCGCCGGCATCGAGCCCGAGCGCGTGCACCGCTACATGCTGCCGCGCCACTACGAGCCCATGCTGCGCCGCTTCCCCGAGGTCGACTTCGTCTTCCTGCACTCCGGCTCGCGCGACCTGGCCGACACCTTGCCCCTGGCGGCGCGCCACGAGAACGTGTGGCTGGGCATCCACGGGCAAGGGGTCAGCGCCCTGGCGGAGATCCTGGAACGCGTGGGGCCCCACCGGCTGCTCTTCGGAACCGACTGGCCGTTCTACACGCTGGCCATGTCCCTGGCCAAGGTGCTGATGGTCACCGAAGGCAGGCCGGGTGCACGCTGGGCGATGCTGCGCGGCAACGCCCTGCGGCTGCTGGGCGAGACGGAGGGCTCGGCGTGAGCGAACGGCTGTGGTGGCAGGACGGCGTCGTCTACCAGATCTACCCGCGCTCGTTCATGGATTCGAACAGCGACGGCGTGGGCGACCTGGAGGGCATCCGCCAGCGCCTGGACCACCTGGCCTGGCTGGGCATCGACGCGGTCTGGCTGTCGCCCATCTCTCCCTCGCCGATGGCGGACTTCGGCTACGACGTGGCCGACTACTGCGACGTGGAGCCGCTCTTCGGCGACCTGGCCGGCTTCGACCGTCTCCAGGACGAGGCCCGCCAGCGCGGCATCCGCTTGATCCTGGACTGGGTTCCCAACCACACCTCCGATCAGCACGCCTGGTTCCAGGAGTCACGAAGCGGGCGCTCGAGCCCGAAAAGAGATTGGTACGTCTGGCGCAACCCCAAGCCGGACGGCTCGCCGCCCAACAACTGGCAGAGCGTGTTCGGCGGCGGCGCCTGGGAGTGGGACGAGGCCTCGGGCCAGTCCTACCTGCACTCCTTCCTCAAGGAGCAGCCGGACCTGGACTGGCGCAACCCCGAGGTGGTCGAGGCCATGCACGATGTGCTGCGCTTCTGGCTGGACCGGGGCGTGGGCGGGTTCCGCATCGACGTGATCCACAAGATCGCCAAGGATCCGGAGCTGCGCGACAACCCGCTCCACGAGTCGGGGCACCCGGGCTACCTGGGCCAGCGCCACGTTCACGACGAGAACCATCCGGATACGCAGGAGTACCTGCGCGGCATCCGCCGGGTGTTGAACGAGTACGACGCGCGCATGACCGTGGGCGAGGTCTTCATCGTGGACCCCAAGGTCGCGGCCTCCTACTACGTGAACGGCGAAGGGCTGCACCTGGCCTTCAACTTCGCCTTCCTGCGCGCGCCCTGGTCCGCCGACACCTTCCGCGAGGAGACCGAAGCCTTCGAGGCAGCGCTGCCCGGCGGCTGCTGGCCCGACCTGGTGCTCTCCAACCACGACGTGCCCCGCCACGCCAGCCGCTACGACGACCCGGTGCTGGGCGAAGCCCGGGCGCGGGTGGCGGCGACCATGCTTCTGACCCTGCGCGGAACACCCTTCCTCTACTACGGCGAGGAGATCGGGATGCGCAACGTGGCGATTCCCGACGACCAGATTCTCGACCCGGTCGGGATCCACATCCACCCGGCCGTGGGGCGCGACGGAGAGCGCACGCCCATGCAGTGGTCGGGGGGCAACGGCGCCGGCTTCAGCGACGAAACGCCCTGGCTGCCCATCGGCCCCGACTCCGACGAGCGCAACGTCGAGGCCCAGCGCGATGACCCTGCATCGCTGCTCTGCCTGTACCGCGATCTGCTGGCGTTGCGGCGCACCACGCCGGCCCTGCACCGGGGCGACTACCGCAGCCTGGACGCGCCCGAGGACGTGTTCGCCTTCGAGCGCAGGGCCGATGCTTCACGCGTGCTGGTGGCCCTGAACTTCTCCGGCGGCGAGCGGCGCGTGAAGCTGGGAGCGAGCACGGTGCGCGGCGGTCTGCGCACGGTTCACGGAACGCCCCTGCCCGAGCGGACCGATGAGATCCACCTGGCCCCCAGCGAAGCGGCGGTGCTGGTGGTGGACGCGCTGGACTAGGAGCCTGACCCAAGATGGGGTGTGCCGGCCGGGGCGTCGAGACGCCGCGCTGGCAAGGCCCGCGACTGAGCCATGGCCGTAGCTACGGCGCAAGGACCGCAATTCAGCCAGCGCGGATGGACCGGCGTCCGGACCGTGTGCCCCATCTTGGATCAGGCTCCTACCCGACTTCGGACCGCGGCATCAGGTGCACGTCCTCGGGCCGGATCGAGAGCCGGACCGGGTCGCCGCGCTTCAACGTGTGCCCCAGGCCCCGTCCCGCCACCAGGTGCGTGCGAAGCTCCACGCCGTCCCAGTCGAGCAGCGCATTGGCCAGGATGCCGTCGGAGAGAATCCGCGTGACGACGGCGCGTCCGAGCCGCGTCTCTTCGTCGCCGTGGGCCGCCTGGAGCTTCACGTTCTCCGGACGCACGCCGACCCAGACGGGGGCCTCGAGCGCGGCCCGCGCCGTGCAGGCGATCTCGGGTCCGCCCTCCAGCCGCACGCGGGTCAGGCCCGCCGCACCGCCGCTGCGGACCACACCGGGCAGAACGTTCGTCATGCCCACCACCCCGGCGACGGCCGGGTCCGCGGGCTCGCGCAGGATCTCGTCGCGGCTGCCGAGCTGGGCCATCCTGCCGCCCAGCAGCACCGCGATGCGGTCGGCCAGCAACAGGGCCTGGCGCAGGTCGTGGGTCACCATGGCCACGGCCACGCCCTGCTCGTCCACCACGCGCCGCAGATCCAGCGAGAGCGACTCGCGGCCCGCGGCGTCCAGGTCGTCGAACGGCTCGTCCAGCAGCAGCACGTCCGGCCGCGTGACGAAGGCGCGCGCCAGGGCCAGCCGGCGCAGCTCGCCTCCCGACAGCGTCGTCGCGTTGCGCCGCGCCAGGTGCTCGATGCCGAAGGCCTGGAGCGACGCGTGCGCGCGCTCGCTGCGCTGAGAGCCCGAAAGCCCGCGCGCCCACAGCGGGAGCTCCACGTTGTAGGCCACGCTGCCGCGGAACACGAGGGGCCGCTGGAACACCAGCGCCACGTCCCGGTCGGCGCCCCGCACCACCTGCCCCGCACGCGGCTCCAGGAGCCCGGCCATGGCGCGCAGCAGCGTGGTCTTGCCGGCACCGTTGGGACCCAGCACGGCCAGCGCCTGCTGGGCACGCAGCTCCAGGGACGGAACCGACAGGCGGAAGGCGTCGGGGCCCACGCCGTAGGCCAGCTCGAGCCCGTGAACGGCCAGAAGCGGCGCTCCCTCGCTCACGCGCGCCTCGTCTGCTGAATGGCCGTCAGGCTTCCCGTCAGCACGAAGGTGAGGCCCATCAGGATGGCCGCCAGGGCGATCGCGTCCTCGTAGCGCCCCATCTGCACGTACATCATCACGCCGGTGGTCAACACCCGGGTCTGTCCCTCGATGTTGCCGCCCACCATCCACACGGCACCCACCTCGGAGAGGATTCCGCCCAGCGCCACGATCACCGCGGCCAGCAGCCCCATGCGGATCTCGCGAAGCAGCACCCACAGGGCCCGGGAGCCGCGCAGCCCCAGGGCGCGCACCTGCAGGTGGAAGTCGGCGGGCAGCGAACCCACCGCGGCCAGGGTGATGCCCACGATCAGCGGCAACGCGATCACCACCTGGGCGACGACCATGGCCTCGGGCGTGAAGATCAGCCGCCAGGGTCCCAGCGGGCCGCTGCGGGCCAGGAGCAGGAACACCCCCAGCCCCACCACCACCGGGGGCAGGCCCATCCCGGTATTGGCGATGGCCACCAGCAGGCTGCGACCCGGGAAGCGACGACGGCCCAGCCAGATACCGAGCGGCAGTCCCAGCACCAGGGCGATGATCAGCGCGCTGCCACACACCGCAAGCGTGCGCAGGGCCACCTCGAAGACGGCGCCCCAGGGAAAGCCGGTCACCCAGAGCTTCCTTCGAGCAGCAGCGGCACGAAGAGCGGGTCGGGATCGCGGCCGAACTCGCCGATCCAGTGCTGGGTCCCGGGGGCCGTCAGGAAGTCGGCCAGCAGCTGGGCGCCTTCGACGTTGAGGTCGCGTCCCTCCGGGTTCGGCCGCAGGACGGAGTAGACATTGCGCAGGTCCGGGTCGTCGGGATTCGAGAGCGCCACCAACTCCACGCGCTTGCGGAAGGCGCGAAAGGTGCCGACGTCCGCAACGATGTAGGCCCGCCGCTCGCCGGCCACCTGGAGTGAGGCGCCCATGCCCGCATTCGTCCGGATCACGTTGCTCCAGCTGGCGCCCGGATCGAGGCCCGCTTCCGTCAACACCGCCTTCTCCCGGCGATGGGTGCCCGAGTCATCGGCGCGACTCACGAAGAGCGCGTCGGCGGCGGCCAGACGGCGCATGGCGCCGCGCGCGTCGGCAGCGTGAGCGAGGCCGGCCGGATCCTCGGCCGGGCCCGCGATCACGAAGTGATTGCGCATGAAGGGGCGACGGTCGACGAGCTTTCCCGCCTCGACCAGCTCGAGCTCACCGGCGGGCGCGTGGGTCAGCAGGACGTCCACATCACCGTCGGCTCCCATGCGCAGCGCGGCGCCGCTGCCCACCACCAGCAGCCTCACCTCGATCCCCGTCTGGGCGCTGAAGCGGGGCAGCAGCGCTTCCATCAGGCCCGAGTCCCGCACCGACGTGGTGGTGGCCATGTCCAGCACGGCCGCGGCATCGCCCGAGCCGCAGCCAGCCAGAAGAATCGTCAGGACAGCCCACGCAACGCGCTTCATCGCCCCTCCTCGGCATCGAAGCCCAATCGCCGCAGCTCTGCGCGCAACGGGCTGCCGTCCTCGAGCAGACGCCGCAACGCGCGCACGGCGGGCCGCTCCCAGCGATCGTCGGGAATCGCGAAGTCGTAGCACTCCGGACGCAGGGGCTGAAAGCGCAGCCGCGCCCGGGCCGCGACGGGCTCGATGGTGACGCCCCAGTCGGCGCGCCCCTGGCTCACGGCGGCGGCCACCGCGTTGTGAGAACGCGGCTCGTAGGCATGGCCGGGCGGGCGGCGCTCGCCCAGCAGCCGGTCGATCAACACGCGCGTCCCGGCGCCGCGATTGCGGTTCACCATGCGGACCTCGGGATCCGCCAGCAGCGCCTCCACGTCGCGCGTCTCGCGGGTGCGCGTGACGACCCCCTGCATGCGCGTGTAGCCGCGCAGCAAGCGCACTCCGTCGGGCAGCAGGGGCCGGTTGTACTCGCCGGTCTCGGTGTCGAGCAGGTGGATGGGCGCCACGTCGCACTCGCCGCGCCCGGCCGCCGCCAGGCCGCCCTGGCTCCCCACCGAGACGAGCTTGACCGTGAAGCCCTCGGCCAGGAGTGCGGCCGCCACCGCGTCGAGGCCGATGCAGTGGCTTCCGATCACGACGAGATCGGCGGGCTCCAGCTCGCGGCCGATCAGGGTGACGGCCACCTCGGCGTCGGCATCCACGATCTCGGTGTTGCGGTCGATGCGGACGAAGCCGTCGGCGCGGCTGAACGCCGTGACGCTGCCGCTCCCCTTGCCCATGGGATACGCAGCCAACTCGCCGTCGGCGCGCTCCACCAGCCCCACCAGCAGGTACTCGTGCCGGCCCCGCTCGGAGGCGATCTGGACCGCCATGCGGGCGGGGACGGCCTCGGCGCGGTCGGCGCGCAGGCCTTGGAGCCGACGCACCACGGGCGCGACGAACTCGTGAAAGGTGAACACCGCCGAGGTAGGAAAGCCCGGCAGGATCACCACCGGCCGGCCGCCGTCGGACGCCAGGCAGATGGGCTTTCCGGGCTTGAGCGCGACGCCGTGCACCAGGATTCCCGGATCCAGCTGCGCCACCACCTGGGCGTTCAGGTCGCCCTCGCCCTTGGAGGTGCCGCCGGAGAGCAGGATCACGTCGGAGTCGCGCCGGGCGCGCTCCAGGCCGGCGTGCACCGACGTCTCCTCGTCGCGGAAGGTGCCCACGAACCAGGGCTCGCCACCGAGCTCGCGCACGGCGTCGCACAGGATGCGCGCGTTGCTGTCGAAGACCAGGCCGGGCCGCATGGGCGCCCCCGGCTCTACGATCTCGTTCCCCGTCGAGAGGATGGCGACCCGGGGCCGGCGCACCACGCGCACGTGCTCGCGCCCCACGGCGGCCAGCATGCCCGTCTCCCGCGAGGTGAGCCGCGTGCCCCGGAAGAGCACCGTCTCGCCGAGGCCGATGTCGGTTCCGGCGAAAGACACGGCGCCGCCCGGAACCACCGCGCGTGTCACCACCACCACCCGGCCCTCGTCCTCCAGGTCGGTGTACTCCACGGGGACCACGGCGTCGGCGCCGCGAGGCAGCATGCCGCCTGTGGCGATCGTCGAGGCAGTCCCCAACTTCACCTCATCGGTGGGCGCCATGCCGGTGGAAATCACTTCGTGGTTGTGGCGCAGCCGGACCGGCGCCTCCTCCATGGCGCCGAAAGTAGCTTGGGCCTGCACGGCGAAGCCGTCCATGTTGGAGCGGTCGAAGGATGGAACGTCCACGTCGGCACGCACATCCTCGGCCAGGATCCGGCCGAGGGAGCTACCCAGGTGCACGACCTCGGCGGGCAGCACGTTCAAGTCCAGGGCGGCGGTCCAGCGGGCCTCTGCCTCGTCGCGGTCGATGACGTCCAGGAACTGGCTCTGCTTCATGCGCCCGAACCTTCGGGGGCCTGATCGTCGTAGAGCAGCACCTCCACCGTGGCGCCGTCGGGCATGCCCTCGCGCTCCCGGGAAACGATTACGAAGCCGTCGGCGCGGACGGTGGACGACAGGATCGAGGCCCCCGACGTGGCAAGCGGCTCGACCCGGCCCTTCTCGATCGCCACCCGCACGTAGTCCACGCGCCCCACCATGGATGCGATCTTGCGCGCCAGGGGAAGCCGAACGCGACGATGGGGCCAGCTGCGCGAGCGGCCGCCCAGGGCGCGGATCGCCGGCCCGGCGAAGAAGTCGTAGGCACACAGGCACGACACGGGATTTCCCGGCAGCAGGAACACCAGGCGAGTTCCGATGCGACCCACGCCCGCCGGCGAAGACGGGCGCATGGCGATGCCGTGGAAGTCCAGGGTGCCCAGCTCGCCCAGCAGGCGCGGCGCGTGGTCCTCTTGCCCCACAGAGCTTCCACCGGAGACCAGCACCACGTCGGCGTCGTCGCGGGCCAGCTCCGTGCGAATCCGCTCGGCGTCGTCGGGCAGGATCTCGTGGGGCAGGAGCTCAGCACCGTCCCGCGCCACCAGGGCCGCCAGCATGGGGGAGTTGCTGTCCACGATGCGGGCGCCTTCGGGCCGGCTTCCCGGCGGCAGCAGCTCGTCGCCGGTAATCACCAGGCGCACCCGCGGACGCCGCACGCAATCCGGCCCGGCGACACCGATGCTGGCCAGCAGCCCCACGTCCTGGGCGCGCAGACGCCGGCCGGCGCGCAGCACCACGCTCCCGGAGGCGATGTCTTCAGCGACCGCGCCCACGTGCTTGCGCGGCGCCACGGCATCGCGAACCTCCACCCGCCCATCCGCTTCGCGGCAGACTTCGGCCATCACCACCGCGTCTGCGCCCTCGGGAAGCGGCGCACCGGTCATGATACGCACCGCCTCGCGGGATCCCACGCGGCCCGGGAAGGGGCGCCCCGGCAGCGCCAGCCCGAGCAGGTCGAGCGTTACCGGGTCGTACTCGCCGGCGCCGAAGGTGTCCTCGCCCCGCACCGCGTAGCCGTCCATGGCCGAGCGAGCGAAGGTCGGCACGTCCACCTGCGCGCGCACGTCCGCGGCCAGTACGCGGCCGGCGCAGTGCGCCAGCTCCACGGCCTCGGCGGACTGCACCGTCACGGCGTCGGCGAGGAAGCGCTCCACCTCCTCCACGTCCGCCCGCTGGGCGAATCCCTTCATCCGAACGTCGCGCATGGTCCCAGGGTACCGCGCCGCGGCTCCCGCCGTTTTCGCAGGGCTGGGCAGCTAGCCTTGGGCCTTGGTATCCCAGAAGGTGTCGCTGGGCTCGAAGCGCTGGTTTCGCGCCTGGGCGATCACGTCGGCCGGGACGTCGAACTTGAGCACGTGGTCCGGCCCGACGCCCTCCTCGCGGATGCACTGGGGCATGTCGTCGTCGGCCGCCGTGAAGCCGGCAGCCTCGTTGAACTTCCACTCGTCCTGGAGGCACTGCCAGCCCAGATCGGCCAGATCTTCCTTGGTCACCTCCTCGCCGTAGAGCCCGGAGATGAACGCGGACATGTCCGGGAGCGTGGGCTGGAGGAACTGGCAGAAGCCCGACGAGTCGCACGCCGCGTTGATGACCTGCGCCTCCTGGGACGCCTGGGCGAACTGCTCCGGCGGCAGCCCCGGGTTCACGATCAGGCCGGCGGTGTGGTCGGCGCCCATGGGGCTGGTGCAGTAGGTGACGCCCGTGGCCTTGAGCGGGCGCGGGTCCCAGGCCGGAAGCGCCTGACCCTTG